>CAXBGV010000005.1:0-20389 GCA_963975235.1 uncultured Flavobacterium sp.
TTAGGATTATTAATCCATACCACTTAACTTTGTTTTGATGGATAACAACCAACCCATAGGAATTTTTGACTCAGGAATAGGCGGAACGTCAATATGGAAAGAGATACACAATCTACTTCCTACCGAAAAAACTATTTACCTTGCTGATAGCAAGAACGCACCCTATGGACAAAAATCAAAAGAGGAAATAGTTACCCTGAGTATGAAAAATACTGATTTCCTTTTAAAACTAAACTGCAAGCTCATAGTTGTCGCTTGTAATACTGCAACCACTAATGCCATCAAAGAGTTAAGAGCAAAATACGATGTTCCTTTTATAGGAATTGAGCCTGCAATTAAACCTGCTGCTACTAATTCAAAAACTCAAAAGATAGGGATTTTGGCCACCCAAGGAACATTAACGAGTGAGCTCTTTTTCAAAACTACCCAAAAATTTCATAACACAAAAATCATTGAGCAGGTGGGACACGGACTAGTGCAGCTAATTGAAGACGGACAAATTGACTCAGCTGAAATGAACCAGCTACTACACTCCTATTTAGAACCAATGATCGCAGCAAACATTGACTACCTCGTTTTAGGTTGCAGCCATTATCCTTACCTGATACCACAAATTAGAAAAATATTACCCTCTAATATTCAAATTATAGACTCTGGTGAAGCAGTAGCAAGACAAACAAAAAACTTGTTGGAAAAAACAATAGGCTTTTCTGGTGCTTCAGAAGTAACTCCTATTTTTTACACCAACACTAATCCAAAAGTATTGCAAGAAATAATTGGATATAACTATCAAGTGATACAGAGAGAATTTTAGTTATTCGTATTTTCTTTTCACAAACCAAATACCGTCTAAACTTAAGTTTACAGAAAGTTTATGGTAATTCTCTTTAATGAGGCCACTGCTAATAGCACCTTTTTGACCATACGAATATGTTAAATTTAAAGCGGAGAACGTACGGCTTTCAAGTGGTAAAGAAACTCCTATTGAAAGGGAAACATTATTAATTCGTTTGTTATCGATTTCTAAATAACCTGTATCATAATTAAATCCTGTTGCATATTTCACTCGATCAAAGTAGGTACGAACACTTTTTGTTTTAAAATAGGACAAACCTGCTGCAATCCTATCTTGATTCACATAAGTCCCGTAAAGGCTAGATTGATTTGTAGTATTCCAAAAACTTTTCGTGTAGTCGATGGTAAAATTCAAATTATTTTTAAAAACCTTACTTAGTCCTACCCCAATTTCAGGTGGCATATAATAATCGACCACATCATATGAAGCGTCTGTTTCAATGGTTGCTGAAGTACTTGTTGCAATATTGTATCCTATGACTGACTGAATCTTTGAAGCTTTGACCTGACTAGGCGATTTAATAGTAGCTCCTACCATGAAGGTCGAATCTACTTTTACTTGAGTACCTAAAGATAACCGAGCTCCTTTATAGTATGACGTTTTATCTATTGACGTAATAGAGTTAGCAATGGTATAATCTCTACTATCAGTAATCGTTCCGAAAAGGAAATCACTTGATAACCCTACTGAGAATTTTTTACCAAGCTTGTACCCGTAAGAAAGGCTAAAATCATTTAAGCCTCCGGAACCAGCAGCATTTATGATATAAGACTCCGTGCTATTTTCGATAGGCAATTCTAAATTTGAGATCGTATAGGTAGCACTAGAATATGGCTTTAAAGCAATGCTAACAGCAGCCTTAGAACTTACCGGAAAAGCCATCGCTATGTGAGAAAACTGCATATTATTACGATTTTCTGTTTTAACCCCATTAGAGTACGAAGTTTGAATTCCTTGACCACCGATATCAAATAGAAAATGATTCGTGTACATAAAACCCAAAGAGGCCGGGTTTAAATTATTGATGGCGCTGCTAGATGGCAACGCAATACCAGATGACCCTATAGATGCGTTAGAGCCAAAATTAGAATCGTAAAGACTACCCAAACCGTAAATCGAATAAGGTGAACTTGATATACTTTGCGAATAGACATTCGCTACCATAGCAATCAGAATAATAGTAAGTGCTGTTTTATTTTTCATCTAATAAGAAATATAGTAAATTTTGAGCTGAATTTTATTGTCTATATTTTTTTGATCACCTAACAGCACCCGATCTACTGATTTCAAAATATCGGGAATTGTTAGCAATAGCGATAATTTAGAATCGGATTTTTTTATCATCTCATTTTGTAGAAAAGCACCAATAGAAACCTTGTAGCCAAAATATTCATTAAACTCGTCATTTTGCGTACTCAAAACAGCATAAGTAGCCGTGCCGGTATTATTAAGCGTGCCGGTAACCCTATTTAATTTATCAGCAACAAATACTCGTAGGGAATCAGGCAAGGGATAAGAGTTGGTAGAAAAGGTATTTTTAACAGGTTTAATAATAAGCTCGGCGTCTACTATTGCTCCATTAGTCGAAATATACTTTAATTGTTTTATGTTGGGAAAATCAATACGACATGCTACACCTGTTCCTGACTGAATAAAAGCTTTGTTCGCTGTTTGCAGGCTTGATAAACTCCCCGTAAACCCGGATAAATTTCTTAATTCTGTTCCCGATTTATCTGAGTTAATAGCATTAAATTGCTTAGATTGATCTAGTATATTAAAATCCAAATGAAACGACTCCTCAGTGTCACCTAAGAACTTTGAATAATACAACCTAAGAACGCTTGAAGTATTGAAACCTATCACACTAGTTGTTGATGCAGTAGTAGGCTTAATGACTACTCCTTTAAAATACTCCGTAAACTCATCGAAGTTGGTTATTTCCCTTTTTTTTATTTTTTGAAACAAGGCTTCCCCAAAAACATCTTTAATACTTACAACGATGCTATCCTGTGCCAAAGGCTTTGGTCTATATGATATAGAGCCTAAACTTTCTGTATCGTAAGAAAGACTCGAATCATTATAAAAATAATTATCATCGACATTGACCTTAACTTTTTCTAACAATCGATGAATACTTACCGTTTGCACCTTAGTTGTGTCTCCGTAATAATATTTATCCGGACGCAGTATCATTCGAATAGAATCAAAAACAAAATTAGGAGCGTCAATATCTGAACTATTACTATTGAGAGCATAGGTATAACCAGACAATTGCATGTAACTCTCTGATCTCACTTTTCCAAAAAAAGGATCATCGTAATTACCCACTAAAATACGTCCTTGATTTGACGTAATTAATGAATCTAGATTAATTGTAGATACATCAACGGTCAAGGTATCGATTAAAACAATTTTATTATTAACTGATAAATAATCAGATCCTACCACAAAGTCACCCGCATCTAAATCAGAATCGCAAGAGATTATAAAAACGCCTAGAAAAAGAACTAACAATAATTTGTACATAAATGTTTTTTGACAAATATAGTAGACCACATTTCATACGTAATTATAACATATACCATTCTTAGTTTTTGATCTACACAATGAATCAAATCATCTACATTCAATGATAGATACAACTACTATGCATTCAGCATAATAAAGATCTCATTTGTCGATAGAATCAGCGGATCTATATATCTTCTTTTTTTGCAGTTGCCTAAGCACCTACTTTTGAAAAAATAAAACAAACATGAAAATAAAGCTTGGTGCACTGTTGCTGTTGCTGCTTTGCATTCTAAAAACAAATGGTCAAAGTAATTACTCTTTAGATATGAATACAATATTAGCTACAGCAAATAAAATGAAAATAAATGAAACTGCTATAGGATTTGAACTCTCTCATAAAATTGACTCTACCAATAGCTTCAGTAATACTGTTACCTATAAAAAAACTGTAGTGACTTACGAACTAAGCAAATACAACTTAATGCACGACCTGAATAATTTTTCAAGCATAGAAAATAAATTGGCGCTTAATCGTGTGTTATCTAATAAAGCAATTTTCAACATCCACTTAAAACCCATACTGAATTTTGAAAACAAGATGAGATTATCTACAATACAATGGCTAGGAGGCACAAGCGTAGATTATACCATAAACGATAAAAACAACTTATCTGTTGGAATTACTCGTAATGTATATTTTGGAAACCTTAGGATACTACCTACTATGTCATACAAAGCACAATTGAGTAAAAAGACAGCACTAGAAATTGGATTTCCTGTTTCAAAGCTTAGCTACTCATACAACTACAAAAATACATTTACAGTAAACAACAGCTTTCAGGGAGTAATTTTTAATCTAGACAAACCATACTCCAATTATATAGGTAACTCTATTGCATCAGTAACCTACTCTCAAATGGCGACCACGTTTGAATATATTAGAAACATTGATCGCTACTGGTCTCTTTATTTTCAAGGCGGCTATAACTTTAACACTAACTATTATTTAAGTGATGATACAGGAAATCGATCATATGATTTCACTAGCACAAATGCATATACACTCAACATAGGAATAAAACTTAATATTAATAAACAATAAAACGATGGATATTTTAGGAAAAAGTAGATTAGTAGTTACTCTCCTAGCGGGATTAATGATGGTTAGCTGTAGCAATGATGATACAGATGAAGACTTAGTTGGTAACTGGATAAAAAAATCTTCCTTTGATGGGCCAGCGCGATCTAGCGCAACAAGTTTTGTCATTGGTAGCTTTGCATATGTAGCCACTGGTTACACAGGAGATGAATACTTGAAAGATTTGTGGGCGTACGACTCTGAAGGCGACTATTGGCAACAAAAAGCAGATCTATCTGGAGTGGGCCGCAGTGCTGCTTCGGGGTTTGAACTTAATGCTAAAGGCTATCTAGGTTTAGGTTATGACGGAAGCAACAAGCTAAAGGATTTTCATGAATATGATCCCATAGCTAATGTATGGACACAAAAAGCAGATTTTGCAGGAACCGCTCGCTACTCTGCAGTTGGATTTCAAGCTGCAAACAAAGCTTATTTTGGGACAGGATATGATGGTAATTATTTGAAAGACTTTTACCAATATACACCTTCAAATGATACTTGGACATTAGTAAATGGTTTTAGCGGAAATAAACGAAGAGGCGCTAGCACTTTTGTTATTGACAACAAAGTGTATTTAGGTTTGGGAGTAAATAGCGGGACTTACCAAGTTGACTTTTGGATGTTTGATCCAATAACTGATACTTGGACTAGAAAAAATGATATTGACCAAGATACGAGCGATGATTATTCATTTAATGACGAGTATGTAATTATTCGATCAAGTGCATCTGCTTTTGCAATGAATGGCCTAGGCTATATTGGGTGTGGAGAAAATACAAGAACAATTTGGGAATACGATCCAAGTTCAGATATATGGTCCGAAAAAACAGCACTAGAAGGATCAGCAAGAACTGATGCTATAGGGTTTGCTATAAAAGAGCGTGGATTCATATTACTAGGACGAACTGGCTCAAGTTATTTTGATGATGCTTGGGAATTTAAACCCTTTGATACGCAAAGCGATGATGATAATTAATACCACTTCAAGATTCTTCTGGCTTAAAATCCAGAAGAATCTTATCATTAAAAGCAAATATGTACTGGCACTTTTACTGCTACTTACTTTATGTTTTGCTTGCAACAGAAAACAAAATTTTGAACTTAAACCTATAAAAGTTAACTCTGGCTGGGGATACACCATTTCAAACAACCAAAAAATAATTATTAAACAAACTATAATTCCAGTCATTCCTGAGAACAAGCATTTTCAATCTAAAGACGAGGCATTAAAAGTGGGGAGATTAGTTCTTGAAAAATTGAACAAAAATATATCGCCATCGGTGACTAAAAAAGATTTAATTTTATTATCCATAAAAACTTAGATGATCAAAGACGGCATAAAATATAAAAATACTAACAAAATACTAACACACAGTATCATTTGGTGCTTCATTATGGTTACCTCATTAATTTCTTTGTACGAAAGTTTTTTAATGATAAATCTAGATTTTTATGTGCAGTGGGTCACTGGTATTTTATTATTCTATCTCACTTACTTTTATCTCGTTCCAAAATTACTTTTACAAAAAAAATACTGGACATTTGTAGCTATAATACTTTCTATAATTGCCTCATTTACGATCATTCGTATCCTGTATTTTCTACCCGATTTAAGGCCATTAGAACCCCCAAGAATTTATGACATCAAGGGACAAGAAATAATTAGACAAATAAGAAGTCCTAGGAAAAATTCTTTTGTAATGAGAATTTTTCCATCTATATTTTATATTTTTATAGTTGCTTCTAGCACCGTTTTAAGAACTTTATCTGGGTTTTATGATAACGAACAAAACAAGTTAATCACAGAGAAGAACAGGACTACCAAAGAACTTATTTATCTTAGAAAACAAACTAATCCTCATTTTTTGTTTAATGCACTAAACAGCATCTACTCTTTAGCATACAAAAAATCAGATTTAGTCCCTGATGCTATTGTTACTTTATCCGAAATGATGCGCTATATGTTATATGAAACCGATAACAAAACGGTATTTTTAGAAAAAGAAATTAATTATATAAAAAACTACATTGAGCTTCAAAAGTTACGATTGAATAATATTGAAAACATCTTTATCAATATTCATGGAGAAACTAGAGACAAACAAATTGAACCGTTACTGTTAATCTCCTTTATAGAAAATGCTTTTAAATACGGCACGGACTATAAAGGCGTTGCTCATGTGAAAATTAAAATTAATATTAGTGATAACATATTGGACTTTTGGATAGAGAATAAAATGGAGCACCATGCGAAAGATATTGAAAACTCGGGCATTGGCTTAACAAATATTGAGAGTAGACTTAATTTATTATATCCAAACTCGCACCAATTAACAATTACGGAGACGGATACTATTTATAGCGTACATTTGAATTTAATTTTAGACGAAACGACAACCTCTAAAAGGCAATAAAAAATAGCTTTCAAATTAATAAAAAACAACAATATGAAATGTGTTATTATAGATGATGAGCCTTTAGCGGTCGATTTAATTAAAGAATTTGTTAGCAAAGTAGAAACACTTGAGCTCGTAAATACATTTAACAATGCGATAGATGCTATAGCTGTCATCAATCAATCTAACATTGACTTGATTTTTTTAGATATAGAAATGCCACATTTTACAGGAATTGACTTTATCAATGCTATCGATAAAAAACCATTAATCATATTTACGACAGCATACTCTGAATATGCTGTAGAAGGTTTCAATCTAGGTGCTGTCGATTATTTAGTAAAACCAATACCTTTTCATCGTTTTTTAAAATCAGTGACTAGAGCACAACAACTATTCCGTTCACAATCTACCTCTATCAGCACCGTTACTGCTACTACGCCAGAAATTCAACAAGATTTTATGTTTGTGCGAGCTGAGTATGAAAATGTAAAATTAAATTTTGAAGATATATTGTACATCGAAGGCCTCAAAGATTACGTTAAAATTTACACAACTGATAACAAGTACACCTTAACACTAATTAGTTTAATTAAACTAGAGAACCTACTTTCGTCTAAAGGTTTTGCACGAATACATCGATCCTATATAATAAATATAAAACATGTAAAATCCATACAAAAGAACAAAGTAGTTATAAATGACAAAAGATTGCCCATTAGTGAAAGTTACAAGACTTCCTTTTTTGACAGGATAAAACTATAGAAAACCTATTTAATCTTCTTTGAACCAAGTAGAATACATAACGTAATTATCAGAAATTCGTCCAATTTCACCAGCAAATTCAGATTGATCAATGTCTTTTACTTTTTTTGCTGGAACACCTGCCCAAATTGATCCTGAGCTCACTACGGTATTTTGTGTAATTACGGCACCAGCTGCAACGATTGAATTACTTTCGATAATACAATTATCCATAACAATTGCTCCCATTCCAATTAAAACATTGTCGTGAATTACACAACCATGCACTATAGCATTGTGACCTATTGACACGTTATTTCCTATAATTGTTGGATGTTTTTTATATGTGCAATGAATAACAGCACCATCTTGAACATTAACTTTATTTCCTATCGTGATAAAGTTAACGTCTCCTCTTATGACTGCATTAAACCAAACACTACAAGAAGTCCCAAAACTTACATCGCCTACAATGGTAGCATTTTCGGCTACGTAACAATCCGTTGGAATACTTGGGTATTTACCATTAACAGCTTTTATTACCATGAATTAGTTCGATTATATTAATTAATAGCAGGGCAATTACACTCATACTTAACCGGCTTGCAAAATAAATTGATTCCCAAAGTAATTTGATGAAAACCACCAGTATCAAAATTAACAGGACCGGTAACATGAGAATAGGTGTAAGCGAACATAAAGTTATTTAGATTTACCCCAACAATAGGAGTTATGTATTGCAATCTCTGGTTAGTTTCGGCACCATTAAGGTTAGTGTAGCGCGCCTGATCTAGACTTCTGCGATAAGACAATCCTGCCCAAAGCGACCCGAAATCTACATTTTTATATGCTTTTATATTTATGTCAAATGCCTTTTCCTTGGTCTTGTCTACATATTGAAACAGAAAGGAAGGTTCCCATAAGATCCTGTCTTTGTTTCCAAAAACATATCCCGCGCTTAGTAAATATTTACGTAAATTATCGCTTTCATATTCTGTATAAATCTCTCGTCTTGTCTCGACTGCATTTTTGATAGTACCATGCATATAAAAATCAAGATAATTGTAAGACGCACCAATATCAACATTAAAATAAGAATCCTTCTGAACGACAGTACCATTAATAATTGGGTCAAAATTACCCGAATTTCTAAAACTAGTTTCGTCTAATTGACTCTGAATCAAACCACCACTAATACCAAAGGACAATTGATTTAAATCAATTTCGTCCCTTGAAAACATTAAATGATAAGCATAGGTAAACTTCACTCCTTTTTGAGAATGGTAACCGTTTTTATCATTAAATATAATCATACCAGCACCTGCCTTTTCTCCAACTCGTCCATTAAAACTAGCCGTTTGCATTTCAGGAGCATCCTCTTGACCAAACCATTGTTTTCTGCCTGTTACTCTTAATTTAGCACAGTTTGCTGCACCAGCCATCGAAGGGTGTATCAAATAATAGTTATCAGATAAATAATCAGAGTACACTGCTATGCCTTCTTGAGAAGAAGCTACAATAGACATAAAAAAAAGAGCAATTAGTAAATATATTTTGCTTCGCATGGATTGATCTAAACTAAAAATGAAAACTAAAAGGGCTAAATTATTGCAAAAATGGATAGAAACTTTAAAATAAAGTTAATTTCTATATTAATAATCCAAATATAACTATTCGTAGAAAATAACTTTAGTAAATTTGTAGAAATTTTACATAAATCATGACAAAATTAATAATAAAAGACACTCAGAATCCAACTATACTAAAATTTGAATTTGAAGATTTCATTACTCAAAATGAAAATTTTGAATTCAAAAATATAGATGAGGCAAAAGCTTCGCCACTTGCACAACAGTTATTCTACTTACCATTTGTAAAAACAGTTTATATTTCTGGTAACTTTATAGCAATCGAGAAATTTAGCATTGTTGAATGGGACGATGTCAAAGATGCAGTAGCTGAACAAATAATATCTTTTGTAGACAATGGAGGAAAAATAATTTTAGTTGATGAGAATAAAACTAAAAAGCAACCTATAACAGTTTACGGCGAATCGACACCAAACCCATCTGCATTAAAATTTGTAGTTAGTAGAATGTTGACTAAAAATGCTATTGAATTTAAAAACATCGATCAAACAGCAGCTTCTCCTCTAGCGAAAGAATTGTTTAATTTCCCTTATGTAAAAGAGATTTTCATTGACGAAAACTACATCTCAGTTACTAAATACGAAATTAATAGTTGGGATGAGATAACGTTAGAATTACGAACTTTCATTAAGCAATACATTGAAAACGGGGGCACTGTTCTTGACGAATCGGTAATTGTAGCTACCAAAAAAACAGAGGAAAACAAAGAGCAAGAATTTGACAAGCTTGATGTTACCTCACAACAAATCATTAATATTCTTGAAGAATATGTAAAACCAGCTGTGGCAGCAGATGGTGGTAACATTGCATTTGAATCATTTGATGAAGAAACTAAAATCGTTAAAGTAATACTACAAGGTGCTTGTAGCGGTTGTCCATCATCCACTTTTACACTTAAGTCCGGTATTGAGAATATGCTAAAAAGTATGTTAAACGATGAGAAAATTCAAGTAGAAGCAATAAACGCTTAATTCATACTATACCATTTACAAAAGAGGCATTTCATATTTGAAATGCCTCTTTTTTTGATACTCTATTTTTATTTTAGCAATAATGTGGCGCTAAGCATCTAACGAATGATCCTTTCATCATAATAGAATAATCTTAAAAAGTAGCTAGCTAATACATACAGGATCTTAAATTGACAAATCCTATCAGGACTAGCTAGCAATAGTAAGCTCTTCAAATTCTGCCATTCACATTTTTAAAATAGACGTACCTAAGAGTACACAAATAATTCTTATTTTTGCTCTTGTTACTCACAAGTTAAACCCAACCTTTTTAGAGCATCAAAATGACCATAAACCCCAACTATATTGCCAGTTATACAGAGAATCTAATTAAAATAATCATTGATTATTCTCCCAAACTAATTTCAGCATTTCTGATTCTGTTTTTAGGCCTTTATCTCATTCGATTAATCAATAGATTAATTAGGAGAATAATGGTAAAGAGAAATTTAGATCCAACTTTATCAAAATTCTTAGCAGATATTTTATTATGGGTTTTAAGAGTATTACTTTTTGTTACTTTTATTTCAAAACTTGGTATAGAAACATCCTCATTTGTTGCGATTTTGGGAGCAATGGGACTAGCTGTTGGGCTATCACTACAAGGATCACTATCTAATTTTGCGGGAGGTATGTTGATTATTTTATTTAAACCTTTTAGGGTAGGCGATTTAATAGAAGCGCAGGGAGTTATTGCAACTGTGAATGAAATACAAATTTTTGTAACAAAGCTAACTACAGCAAATAACCAAACTGTTTTTGTTCCTAATGGTGTACTATCTAATGGCACAATTATTAACTACTCCATGGAGCGATATCGTAGAGCTGATTTGGTTTTTTCTATTTCGTATGACGCGAATATCAAACAAGCAAAAGACATCATTACCGCTATTTTAGAAAACAATCCCAAAGTATTAAAAACACCAAAAGCCGAAGTATTTGTAAAAAATCTTACGGACAGTGCCATACAACTTGCTGTTCGACCATGGGCTACAAACGAGGATTTTGGTACTGTTTTTACGCAAACTTTAGAAGACTGCAAGCATGCATTTGATGAAGCAGGAATAGCTATTCAGCCATTTGTAAAGGAGATGTCCCGTAATGCTGTAGAATGATTTTATTTCTTAGCAGACGTAATCATAAAATCTTTTAGATAATAAGGTTCAAAATAAGCGACATCTACTGTATCGCTTATTTTGAACTTCTCATAACTAAGCAAACTCATTTCATTTGCTGATGGGTACTTAATATCTTCTAGAAAGATAAAATTATTTTTGTTCAGAACACCTTTGCACTTATCGGCACAATCACCCACAAAGTACAGATTTTCTTGAAAATCTAAAAAGGAATCTTCTGATATAATCTCTGCTTGTGTTGCTCTTTTATGCTCTAAATTAGAAGCAAAAATCGCACTATACACTTCCATTCTTCTTGCATCTATCATTGGTACAACTAAACCAGAAACAACTGTTGCTTGAGCCGCCAACACTTTAAGTGTATCTACCGCAATCAATGGAATCCCTAATGCATAACAAAGTCCTTTTGCCGCAGAAACTCCTATGCGCAGTCCTGTGTAAGAACCAGGACCTTGACTAACTGCAACGGCCGACAATTCAGTAAAACTAATATTAGCCTCTTTAAGGCTTTTTTCTATAAAAACATGCAATCGCTCTGCGTGAGAATAACCTTCCTCAGCGATTTCATTACAAACAATAGTTTTACCGTCTTTAGCAATTGAAACCGAGCAATTTTTAGTAGCCGTCTCAATGTTGAGTATATAATTCAAGGTATAGTAAATTAAGATTCAAAATTAGAATTCAAAAGTACTATTTATTTTTTATCCTTATCTGTTTTTACACTCACTTTATCACCTGAGTTCAAGTCTTTACTAACAGTGGTATAAGGTCCTGTTATAACAACATCTCCTTTTTGCAACCCACTAATAACTTCAATGTTTGCATCGTCTTGAATACCTGTTTTTACAACTCGAATTTTAGCTTTATCTCCTACTTTAACAAATACGCATTCAAACTTTTTATCACTCTTTGGCATTAGTTTTTTCTCCTCTTCTGTTGGCATCATTTTTACACCTTTACTAGACGAAGTATCTGACTTAACTACCACTGAGCTAATAGGAACTGCTAAAATATTCTTTTTAGTTTTAGTAATGATATCTACTGTAGCCGTCATTCCTGGTCTAAAAGGAGAATAAGTTGATGGTTTCCCAACCAAAAGATCTTCGTAAGATTCTTTTACAATTCTAACTTTAACTTTAAAATTAGTTACCTGATCAGCAGTCAAAGCACTGCTTGCTGAGTTAGAAATACTTGTAACCATTCCTTTAAATTGCTTTTTTAGGTAAGCATCTACTTCTACATTTGCTAGATCACCAACTTTTATTTTAACAATATCATTTTCGTTCACATCTACTTCGACTTCCATATTGTTTAAGTTTGCAACTCGTAATATCTCTGTACCAGTCATTTGTTGCGTCCCTAAAACTCGTTCCCCTAATTCTACATTAAGCATTGATATTGTCCCATCTGCAGGAGCGTAAATAATGGTACGTCCAAGGTTATCCTTTGCTTCATTTACGGATGCAGAGGCGCTTTGAACATTAAAATAAGCCGATTGCTTTGTTGCTTTAGCAACATCAAATGAAGCAACTGCCTTATCCCAGTCTGATTTAGATATGATCCCTTTTTCAAATAAGGATTTATTTCTGTCATAACTTGATTTAGCTTCTTTATACTGTGCATCAGCCTGAGTAAGACCTGCTTTTGATCCAGATAATCCAGCGATAGTACGGTTTAAACTAGAAGTGTATAAATCTGGATTTATCTTAACTAACAAATCTCCTTTTTTAACAACTTGACCCTCTTTTACAGGTAATGAAATAATTTCTCCTGAAACCATTGACGAAATTTTAACTTCAATCTCTGGCTGAATTTTTCCGGTTGCCGATACTGTTTCAACGATAGTAGAGGTATTTACTTGCGCTGTTTCTATCTCAATTCCTTGATCTTTTTTCCCTATAACTCCCGCCTTTGATAGTGCGATTAAAGAACCTATAACTACTATAGCCCCACCAAGGATAATATAAATTGTTTTCTTTGACATGATAAATTAATTTTTGATAATTGGAAT
Organism: uncultured Flavobacterium sp.; assembly: GCA_963975235.1. GTDB lineage: Bacteria > Bacteroidota > Bacteroidia > Flavobacteriales > Flavobacteriaceae > Flavobacterium. The sequence continues at coordinate 13,452 of CAXBGV010000005.1, forward strand.
TCCAAAATAAAACTCTACTATTTTAATTTTAAAAATATAGTCGTATTTCGTTCTTAATACTTCTGATTGTGCTGTTGCTAATAAAGTTTGAGACTGACTCAAATCAAATGCATTCATCAACCCAACATCAAATCGCTCTTTGGCATAATTATATGACTGTTGTCTGGATTCTAAGGCAACAAGTGACGACTCGTATGATTTTAATGCTCCTTTAGCATCTGCAAAGGCGGTATAAACATTTCTCTGTAAATCTAGACTTTGTTGCTCTAAAGCTATTTTTGATCTCTCGTAAGCCACTTTAGAACGATCTACATTATTACGTGCAGCGAATCCGTTAAAAATAGGTATGCTTAATTGAACACCAAATGATTGTCCTTTATTAGAATTAAATTGATCAAAAAATGGTGCAGGATTACCTAACACTCTTGAGAAATTAGGACTTAAAACATTTTGATTAGTTCCTTCCACAAAACCCACAACTGATGTTGGATTTGCAGCATTAGGTACCACTCCTGTCACCCTATCACTATAAGCTACTCTAGAATTAAAACTGTAAAAACCTTGTATGGTAGGTTGGTAACCACCTCTTGCAATTGCAACGTTTTTCTCTGCTATTTCAAGATTAGTTTGTGCAATTTTCAGTTCTGTTCTGCTATCTTTTGCCTTGGCATAAATACTAGTTGGCGTTTCTAACAAAATATTATTTTCATCTTTAGCATCGGTATCATCAACAACATCAAAATTTTCAAATTCCTCAAGCTGTAGTAATTGCGCTAAACTAAGTCTAGAGATTAGTAAAAGATTTTCGGCATTAATTACTCTTTGATTATCTGACGCTAAAGTTGCTTTCACATCATATAAATCTCCTTTAGGCAAGGTTCCTGCGTTTACTAATTCTTGGGAACGCATTAGTTGCTTTTCATCTATACTTAATTGTTCTTGCTGTACTTTTAAGTTCTCTTTATTAAAAAGAATTTGCAGGAAGGCATTGGCTACATTTAGCGCAATATCCTCTTGCATTTTCAATAATTGATACTTTGCTGCAACTAAAGATAAATTGGCTCTTCGTAAAGTATTTTGATTTTGCAGTCCTCTATAAATATCAATTCCTACGGTTGCTCCCGCAGATGTAAACTGTGTAGTTTGATTTTGCAACAAACCGGTAGTAATATCTTGGTTTAAACCAATATTCCACGAGTGAGAAGCATTTGCATTCAAAGAAGGAAGAAAGTTACCTAAAGCTCCTTTTTTATCAATCAATGCCGTTTTACTGTCTAGTGCTGTTTGTTTAATGGAGATGTTATTCTCTACCGCATAATTCACACATTCTTGCAAAGTCCACTTTTTTACCTGAGCTTGTGATGACAAACTATAGGAAAAAAGAAACGCAATGGGTATCCAACTGGTTTTTTTCATAAGCTTATAATGGAGGTGTGGACATGTACCACACAAATTTAAAATTTATTTTTAGACTACAACAACTCAAACTAATGATCCAAATCTAATTGCGCCCGATGAACAATCAATACTATTAATCCAATTAGTTCATCATAGGATACAATCAATAAGGTAACGACAACAACACGCTAGTAGTACTAACTAGAGTTGGCTTTTCACGTAGTCCTTTGCAAAAACAGACAACACGTATCAACCAACATTTTGAATCACTATTCTCTCACAGGCAATCGACTGAGTACTTCTACGGTCAATGCACATACCCATAAGACAACAGTGTAACCAAAATGTTACACTCCTAGCCCTAAAATATTACAAAAATACATGTATCGCTATTGATCATACAAACTACAGTAGTACTCCGAACCCAATAATCGCATACTATACTTAACAAATAACTTCAAATTTACAAACGAATAACAATGATACAAGAGACAAAAGTAAAAGCCACAACATGTACTTTCCAAACCTTGTGACAACGCAAAAAATAATACTATGCTTTTATAGAACATGATCATAAAAACACAAGGCGACACAAATAACTTGTAAAATAACTACTTTTGCTGAAAACTATCACAATGTTACGCCACTACACCCTTATTCTGTTTACCTCAATACTACTTTTAAGCTGTTCTACTGGACAAAAAATTGCAACTCTTAAGCCAGAACCGGACGATGCCTCTCCAGTAGTGTACAACAATACTCCTTCCTATATAAACTTACCAATTAATATAAAGTTGAAAGATATTGAAAACAAAGCTAACTCTTACCTGAACGGTCTGGTATATGAAGACAACATAATAGAGGACGACAATATCGAAATGAAAATTTGGAAACTAGCACCGATAACAATTACAAACGAGAACGCAATAGGATCCGAGAAAATAAAAACAATACTTCCATTAAAGGCCATCATTAAGTATCGAATAGGCACGAAAGCTATGGGTGTAGATTTATACAACACTCAGGAATTTACACTAAACGGTATAGTTACACTGAGTAGCTCAGTTAACCTAAATAATTGGAGACTAAAAACAAAAACAGAATTGAAATCTCTAGATTGGAACGAAAGTCCGACGCTTAATGTGATGGGGAAAAATATGCCCGTAACCTACCTAGTAAATCCAGGAATCAAAATCTTTAAAGCGAAAATCGAGAGATCCATAGACGAGGCTATAGAAAAATCAATTGATTTTAAACCTAATGTTCTAGCAGCCTTAGAGCAATTATGTGATCCTTTAAAAATAAATGACGACTACGAAAGTTGGTTACGTATAGTTCCCATAGAAATTTACTCAACTGCGGCACAATTAAAAAGTGATTCATTCCTGTTACAAATGGGAATCAAGTGTTACATGGAAACTCTAATTGGTCAAGAACCTATAAAAAAATTTGATGCTACTAAAATAATCTTGAAACCAGTTACTAAGATTCCTAACCAAATTAACGCCAATATAGTAGCCGTTTCAACTTATGCAGACGCCTCTAAAATTATAAGAAAAAATTTTGTTGGACAAGAATTCGCATCAGGCAGTAAAAAAGTAAAAGTACAAGATGTAACAATTTGGCACAAAGAAGGAAAGATGGTCATTGCACTAGAGCTTTTAGGATCAGTAAACGGAACCATTTACCTGGCAGGATTCCCTAAATATGACGAATTAACTAAGGAAATATACTTTGACCAACTGCAATACGTATTAGACACTAAAAACAAGCTCATGCGCACTGCCAATTGGTTAGCTCAGGGAATTGTTCTTAAAAAAATTCAGGAAAGCTGCCGTTACTCTATCAAACCAAACTTAGAGGAAGGCAATAAAACAATGCTTAGTTATCTAAAAAACTACTCTCCTATGACAGGAGTCTATGTTAATGGCAAAATGGAAGACATCGAATTCAAGAAAATCGAACTTACTAATAATGCCATTTTAGCTTTTCTATCCGTAAAAGGAGAGATTAGCATTAATGTAGATGGTCTAAAATAGTAAATTATTGAGTCTTTTTTTTCCTCATTCTGTAAACAGCGTATCCAATCAAAGCCACTAATACATAAGGAATAACCATTAGATAAACTATCCCGTCATTTACAGCTTCGGCTTGAACTTTGTTTGCGTCACCTCCTAAAGCCGCTCTACACATAGCACATTGTGCGCTTACGGCAGTTGCTGAAAAAAACAACAAAATAAAAGCTGCAATTTTAATTACAGTACTATCGATAGTTGTAAACAAGCGATTCTTATTTCGAAGATTATTAAACATAGTAAGGAGAAATCATTAAATAAACTACAACACCCGTCACTGCAACATACAACCAGATAGGAAAGGTGATTCTAGCAATCCTTTTATGCTGGTCAAATAATTGCGAAAGCGCTCTAACGTACGTAACCAATACCAAAGGAATAATGATTACGGATAAAAAAATATGTGTAACCAATATAAAGTAATATACATACTTGACAACTCCTTCACCTCCAAATTTTGTACTATCTGATGTCATGTGGTAAGCTACGTACATCGCTAGAAATGCAACAGAACAAGCAATAGCAGATTTCATTAGTTTTTCATGCAAGTTGCGATTACCTTTTTTTATAGCAATGACCGAACTAACTAAAAAAACAGCCGTAAGTGCATTTATAGAAGCGTAGATTGGGGGTAAAAAAGTAAGAGGCTCTACATCAAATCCCATCTTCTTTAGATTTATGCTAAAAAGCAAGACCACTACTATTGGTATTGCTACAGATAAAAGAATTATCCAGTTTTTATATTTTAATTGTGGGGATTGGTTTTCCATATATTTATTCTTCTAATAAAATACTAATATCTTGTTGAATGTTACGCACTCCAACTTTATCTAATCCATCGTAATACAAAATAGGATTTCCAAAATCGTCCTTACGACATCTTATATTCCCGTTTTTATCAATTAATGCAAACAAACCGGAATGCTCAAAACCTCCGTTAACTTTGCTTGTTTCACCAGCATATAAATTAAAGCCTTTATTTGCTAGGTCAAAAATATTTTGCCTTTCACCAGTAAGGAAATTCCAATTAGAAGACGTTACACCTAATAAATCAGCATGTTCTTTTAAAACAGCAGGAGTATCATGAACGGGGTCGATCGTAATAGAAGCAATACCAAAGTTGGGATTACCAAAAAACTTTTTTTCTATGATTAACATGCTTTGATTCATCTTAGGACAAATGGTAGGGCAGTTGGTGAAAAAAAACTCCAAAACATAAACTTTACCCTTGTATGTATCGTTTGAAATCTTTTGGTTGTTTTGATTCGTAAGTTCAAATTTAGGGGCTGGACCAATTTCAATTAATTTTCCTTCGGCTTGAACCTCTGTATTAACTTTATCAAGACGGTCTCCTTTGACGACACCACCTTGTTGAACTCTCTCTATAATTTTTGGAATGGCATAAATACCGAAAACAAGAATTATAAACGAGATACCGATATAGGATTTATTCTTAAACATAAATAGTTTTTAAAGTTGCTTCGTTGCATTATTGTTTTTTTTCAAGGCTGCGCGATACTCATAAAGAATGATTTTGAAATCATCTATCATTTCGTTACTTAAATCTGATGGATGAAAAGTATCATACCCTTCTTTATATTCCTTCACTTTTTTCCTGCCACGCAAATTCCTAACTTTATCTACAATATAAACCATAGAAGTTCCCGCTTTTTCATCAAGAGATCCTTTTAACTTTAAACTACTGTAATAAGCATTAACTTCTTCTGGAGTAGTAAAAACAAAGTGCCATTGCGAAACATCAGTAAACTCATCTAAAGCATCTAGGATCTTTTCAATATCTTTTTCAGTACCTAGAGGACAAACCATCACGAACTGCAGATCCTTGAAAGTGTGATATCTTTGATACACCTTTTCGTTAAGATTAAACAAGTTCCCTCTATTTTTTAGAATATCCGCACCTGCAAAACCCAAAATAGTAATTTTACCATCCAAAGTAACATCTTCACCGTGAAGAGACTTCCAGTTTCCTAAATCAGGAACCGAAGGCGACACAACTGGCAATGTAGTAAAACCATTAACTCCCGATGCAAAGAACAAGTATGCAACAATAGGAAGAATAAAAAGTACAAAAAGGACTATATTTTTTTTCATTAGAAGAGCAACTATTTTAAGTACAAAAATAAAATAAAAAAGGGCATCCGCCGCGACGGATACCCTTTTTTTGAATTAATATAATGTTAAAAATTCCATTTAATTGTAGAATTTTTAAAAACCCCATAAATATAATGTCCTTCTGTTAAAAGAATGAAAAGTATATACAAGATTAGAAAAATAACCGGAATAACAACAGCTGATTGTAGGCTTGATTTCTCACCTTCCATGTGCATAAATGACCAAACAATATAATACGCTTTATAAATAGTAAGCGCATAGAATATCCAGTTTAGCAAATTCATTCCTAGGAACTGCGTAAAGTGTAAAAAATCAGGCTTGTAAATACCTAACGCAACCTCAACAATTGTTACAGCAGATAAGATTCCAAAAACCTTCCAAATAGCGCTAACATTTGATACATATTCGTGACCGTGTGACATAATAATAACTTTTAAAAATTAAACTAGATAGAAAACTGTGAATACGAATACCCAAACTAAATCGACAAAGTGCCAATATAATCCAACTTTCTCCACCATCTCGTAACTTTTTCTTTTTTCGTATGTTCCGATAAGAACATTAAAGAAGATTATAATATTGATGATTACACCAGATAAAACGTGAAATCCGTGAAAACCTGTGATAAAGAAAAAGAAATCAGCAAACAACTTGCTTCCGTACTCATTTCTTGTCAAGTTAGCCCCTTCAACAACGTAAGCTGCTTGACTTAACCTAAGCTCAGAATCAGCTCTAGATAGAATAGTTTTTTTCTTATCAGCAGTTACAATCTCTGTTCTAACTAATAGATCAGGATGTGCTTTAAACCCTGCTTGTACTTCAGCTATAGAGTAAGAAGGCAAAGCTCCTTCTTCCATAAACCATTTGGCTTTATTTCTTGTTAACTGCTCTCTTACCTCTGGTAAAGTTGCAGCAAAATCGGCTAGCGCAACACGCTTACCTTCTTTATCGACAAACTGAAGTAAACTACCTCCTTTTGTTTCGATTGCTCCGTATTCTCCCTTAATAAAGTTTTTCCATTCCCAAGCTTGTGAACCAACAAAGATTCCACCACCGATAATGGTTAAAAACATGTAAAGAACCACTTTGTCCTTTTTCATTTGATGACCTGCATCAACAGCTAAAACCATTGTTACAGATGAAAAAATCAAAATAAAAGTCATTAATGCTACATAATACATTGGAGCAGATACTCCATGCATAAACGGAAAGTGTGTAAACACCTCATCGGCCAATGGCCATGTCTCAATAAATTTAAATCTAGAAAAACCGTAAGCAGCTAAAAATCCAGAGAACGTTAAGGCATCTGATACGATAAAAAACCACATCATT
>CAXBGV010000006.1:0-20380 GCA_963975235.1 uncultured Flavobacterium sp.
CAATCCTTAGAACAGAGAAATTAGCCAAAAAAGAAGGTGCAGATAAAGTAAAAGAGCAAATTGCAATGGCGCAGTTATACCTATACCAAGCAGTTGATATCGTAACTCAAAAAGGTAAAGAAGCAATAATCTCATTCGTAGAAGGAGATGAGCAACGTATGATGCTTATGGGATTAAGACGTTTTACTAAATATACTAACATGCCAAATGTTGTAGCTTTAAAAGAAACAATTACTTCTAAATTAGTTGCAGAAAACGAATATTGCTTTTAAGCATAAAAAATAGTTTTTAGTTGATTATTTGTTAATAACCGCAATTGTTGAAAAACGTTGCGGTTTTTTTTATATAGCAAAAACAAATCTAATTAACCCAAAGAAAACCTAAGATCAAACAGATACAAAAAGCAGAATTAGATAACTACAGTTTTTACAGTAAAATTCTTTAAAGTCATTACAACTTATAGTATTACAGATCTCTTTGTACTATACAACAGGTACAATTGTCTATCATCCCTCCGGACTAGTTTGCGTACCAATTTACAAGCAGACTAAAATTTATTGTAGTGTTATATATCCAAAGAGTCCTCCCTACACTACTTGAACAGAAGGAATTGCGACGTTTAACTATTTGTAAAAAGATATAAAACAGCAAATTCCTTGAATAGGAGATCAATTTATAGTAACTTTATTGAATAATCTAAATCATACAATCATGAAAAAAATAATTCTATCTACAGCTATTATTATAGCAGTTGTTGTTGGATGTAAAATAAACAGTAATTCAGCTGAGACCAAAAAATTAGAATTTGCATTCGAACCTAAGAGCAATAGCAACGTATCTGGTACTGCCACTTTTGTTGAAAAAGACGGAAAAGTAACATTTGTCGCTAAGTTATCAGGATTAAAGCCAGGCGTTCATGCTATTCATATACATGAAAAATCAGACTGCTCAGCAGCAGATGGTAGTTCAGCAGGAGGACACTGGAACCCTACATTTAAAAAACACGGCAAATGGGGTGTTGGCGAATATCATAAAGGTGATATAGGTAATTTTACAGCAGATGCAAAAGGAAACGGAACTATTACATTTTCTACAGATGAATGGAATATTGGATCGGGTGATCCTACAAAAGATATTTTAGGAAAAGGATTAATCGTTCATCAAGGAACAGATGATTTTACCTCTCAGCCATCAGGAGATGCAGGTGCAAGAGTGGCTTGTTCAGCAATCATTAAATAATGGTTTGTGGGCGCTACAATGAATGTCAAATAGACTAAACTATCATTTGCCACTATGCATTAATAAGACAATCGCAATCACAATTTACCAGGGCTATCCAACTCGATAACAAGAGAGATAGCCCTTTTTTATGTTCTTATTAGTACTAGTACGCTCTAGACCGCAGGGAACTGGAAAAATCATTAGAATCGTCGCCTTGTAAAAGGTAGAAATTAACATAATTTGATCATTAATTAAAGATTAGTTTTCACACCAAGCGATAAAAAAGCATAGCTTTGCACCTATAATAAAAAATCATGATCAACCCTTCGGCACCAGGATGGATTGCTAAATATTTTACGAAGCAAAAACTCTCAGATCAGGCACTTGCCATGAGCACAGATTTGTTTTATCAAAAAATTAGAAATACTGGTTTTATTTACGGTCACATTGCCTCTTTTGAGACAACCGCAACTATAGAAACCGAAGGTTGGGTGCAAAATGAATTGCCAAAAGTAGCTTTATTGAGTACGTTATACACTTTATACGGAATAACGACACAAGATAACAGTCCTGAAAACTTCACGCAAAAAGCAATTTCTTTTTACAATGAAATGAATCCGCAAGGTTTTAATATCTTTAAAAAAGTCCTGCCTAATGGCGCCCCCTCTCTCAATTTAGAAAAAATGATTGATGATCGAGTTCAGACTAATATTGATATTATCAGTAAGAACTTTTCGCACATTGTCACTAATGCCTTATTATTTATTGATGTTTTAGCCTTTAGACAATACCTACTCCACGGAAGTATTCCCGAAAAATATTTAAAAAAGATAGAAGAAAGCGTTTTAAGTTTAGTGTCACTAGCCTTAAAAACAAAATCACAAAAAACGAATTATGATGATTTGTTAATTAAACTTTTTGAAGCATCGGTGCGTTACAGCAAGTTCTCTAAAGTAAGTGTTCAAAATCTTGAGGAAATGCAGCTTGGATATTTTCAATCTGATTTAGAAAAATATTATATGATCGATATGGCTGGAATGGCGATGTGGAGCGATGGAAAAATAGAAAACGAAGAAGCGTATTTTCTTTATAAGCTAGCTGAAATAGTAGAGATAAATGATACTTTTGTACAAGAAAGTATTCAGAATACCGATCATTTTATAAGAACTAACAAAAAAGAAATTCCGTACTTTAATTACTCTAATCCTGTAAAACACTTTTACGACCAGACTACTCAATCAGTAATTACACTTATAAGTCGTAATAAAAACCGATTGGTAAAAGAAATTATACAAAGTAAAGAGTTAGTCCTGCTGCTTGCTTACTCTACTCGCAGAGATTTAGATGAAAAAGAAAAGAAAAAAGTAAAAAAACAACTTTTAGATATTTGCAAAACAATACCTTCATTAACTATCTTCTTGCTACCTGGAGGCAGTTTATTGTTACCAATATTAATAAAGTTTATTCCTAAGCTACTGCCATCTGCTTTTAATGAAAATTTAGAAGATCAATAATTATCAATCCAAGAGAACTTATCATCAATAATAGTTTGCTTTTCTTTTTGGATAAACGTTAAAAATGCAGATCCCACGGGACTCATTTTTTTTCCCTTTAACCATATCAAACGCCAATTTGTTATTATAGGCAATCCGCTGCTTTCAATCCTATGAAGTTGTCCGTTATCTAATTCGTTTTTTAAACCAATTACGGGCATTATTGAAATACCTATTCCTGCTATCACTGCTTGCTTTACGGCTTCGTTAGAAGTTAACTGAATAGCCATTTTTGATTGAATCTTTTTTTGGCTAATGTATCCCTCCATGGCCAAACGGGTTGCCGAACCAATCTCTCTAAATAGTAATGGTGTGCTACTTAAAAGGTCGGGTATAGATTTTACAGGTAATTTTTCCATATTCGTATTACCTATAAGCACTAGTTTATTTTCTAATAAGATCTCACTTTCAATCGCTAAGTCTTTAGGAAGCACTGAAACTAAGGCAAAATCTACTTCATTGTTTTTTAAAGCCTTAATAACTTTTGTTTTATTATTAACATCCATTTCTAATTCGACTGATGCATTGCTTTTCAAAAACCCAGACAAAAAATAGGGAATAACATATTTACCCGTCGATACAACTGCTAACTTCAAACGACCAGAAAGCTGCCCTTTGAATGCCATTGTTTTATAATTTATAGCATATACCTCGTCTAAAATTGTATTTGCAGCAATAGCGATTTCTTTACCAAAATCAGTTACATACAACTGTCTACCAATGACTTCCGTTAGCGGTATTTCAAACTGATCTTGAAAATTCCGCAACTGTATCGACACGGCCGGCTGCGTTAGGTGCAATTCTTCTGCTGCCTTTGTAATACTTTTTGTTTGAGTAACTTTTAAAAATACTTGCAGTTGATGTAAAGTGTAATTCATAAAAATATTTTATACATATTATTACAAATATAAATAAAAATATATGAATACTAAAACAGAAATTTGCACAGTACAAAATTCATATTGAGACAAACGATAAAACAAAATCAGCGGTTACTTGCAATTGTTTTGAATGAGGGAAATAAAAAGACAAAAATCAATTTCACAATATAAACTAGATAATAGTTAATCCAAAAACAAAATCATGAAAAATACCACATTTTCTGAAGGGTTCAAAACAACGAAACTCATTATTGGACTTTTAACATTGCTTGTTGGGCTATACTTTTCCTTTGTTGATAATAGTGTTTTAAGCAACGGAATTCTGGGTGCTGGAATATTATTAGCTACAAGTCAAACTAAAAACTAAAACAAAATGAAAGATTTGAAACAATTTAAATTAATAGATGGAGTTTTTACAGCCCAAGATGCTAATACCGTTCTAACAGCTTTAATTAATTACAAAGTTGATTACCATAACCGAGAGGATTTTAGTAATCACATCAGGTTCAACAAAGATCTCGATCATTCGAATAAAAGAGTTGAACAACTCCTTGAATCAAAAAACGATTTAAACTCGTTTTTTGAACAAGCCAGTCAACAAAATTTAAAACTTAAAATTCAAGGTATAATCACAATCACCATTGAGGATTAAAAAATGTTTGCAAACAGAAAATTATTTATTGCTACTAAACACGAAAAAGAAGCCGTAATCCTGCCTTTGCTAGAAAAAGAGCTAGATGTAATTTGTTTCACAATGACCGATTTTGAAACAGATAATTTAGGTACTTTCTCAGGGGAAATATTACGAAAATATGATCCTCTTACTACAATTAGGGCAAAATGTGATCAAGGAAGGTTACATTCTAATTGTGATCTAGTCATCGCAAATGAAGGTTCTTTTGGTGGACATCCAAGTTTACTTTTTGCTAACGCTGATGACGAACTAGTCATGCTCAAAGATTATAAAAATAACTTAGAAATTGTGGCATGTGAATTAAGCTTAAGTACCAATTTGAATGCTAAACAAATTAATAACGAACAGCAGCTACTTGAATTTGCACAACAAATACAATTCCCTTCGCATGCTATAATTCTAAAAGATAGAGAAAAAAATGCGCGCCAAATATACAAAGGAATTCAAAATGAGGTTTTATTACTTCAAAAATATAGACAACTAAAAACCGATTTCGGGCACGCTTACGCCGAAACGGATATGCGAGCGAGCTACAATCCTACAAGGATGAATGTTATAGCAAAAGCCGTAGAAAACCTAATTGATAAAATTAATAAAGAATGTCCTAGATGTTGTGTTCCCGGATTCGATGTAGTACATGTAAATACTGGTTTACCATGCTCTAATTGTGGCTTACCAACACGCTCCATTTTAAGTCATATAAACGAATGTACAACATGTGGTTATACTCAAGAAGAATTTTATCCTAAACAAAAAAGAACCGAAGATCCTACATATTGCGATTACTGTAATCCTTAATTAAATGATTAAAACTTCTACATCAATACAAGACGCTAAAAACATTCTCGAACAAGGAGAAGTAGTAGCTATCCCCACAGAAACCGTTTATGGCCTTGCTGGTAATATATTCAATGAATCTGCTATCAATAAAATTTTCGAAACTAAAAAGCGTCCTTCATACAATCCGTTAATAGTTCATATTGACTCGATTGAAAAGCTAGACCAAATTGTTTCTGAGGTTCCTAAAAAAGCAAAAATATTGGCAACAACATTTTGGCCCGGTTCATTAACATTAGTTTTAAAGAAAAAAGACAGTATACCAGACCTCATAACAGCTGGAAAAAACACTGTTGCAGTTCGAGTACCAAACCATCCGCTTACTCTAGCATTACTAAAATCCTTAAATTTTCCGCTCGCAGCGCCAAGTGCAAATCCATTTGGATCAATTAGTCCTACTACTGCAAGCCATGTCGCTACATATTTTGAGTCTTCTGTAAAAATGGTTTTGGATGGTGGCGCTTGCGCAAATGGAATAGAGTCTACGATCATTGGATTTGAAGAAGATGAAGCTGTTTTATATCGTTTAGGAGCGATCTCAGTCGAGGATATTGAAGCTGTAATAGGACCTCTTAAAAAACTTATAAAAAATAACACTGCTCCACAAGCTCCTGGAATGCTTTCAAGACATTATGCACCACGTACAAAAATAATTTTATCATCTGATCTTCAATCGACTGTACGAGAATATGAAAACAAAAAAATAGGAATTATTAGTTTTACCTCAAGTGTTATTCCTACTCCTACGATAGTAGTTGAAGTTCTATCTGAAAGTGGAAATTTAAAAGAAGCCTCTAAAAATCTGTATGCTGCCATGCACCGACTTGACAATTTGGACCTAGACATTATTATCGCCTCTTACTTTCCTGAAAATGAATTAGGAAATTCAATAAACGATCGCTTATCACGCGCAACAAAAACAAAATAAAATGAACTTAAATCTACTTTTAGATAACCTTACTAATCCAGCATTACTTTTCTTTTTATTAGGTATCATCGCTGTTCGATTAAAAAGTGATTTAGAAATTCCTCCAAATTCCTCCAAATTTATTGCACTATACCTCCTGTTCTCCATTGGATTCAAGGGAGGACAAGAATTAGCACATAGTCACTTTACACTAGAAATTGTGTGGTCTATTGTATTCGGAATTTTTATTGCTGTTGCCATCCCATTTTATTCCTACTTTATATTAAGACGAAAATTTAATAGTTATGACTCTGCTGCAATTGCTGCAGCTTATGGATCAGTTAGTGCAGTTACTTTTGTTACAGCTGCTAGCTTCCTAGAAATTCAAAATCAAGAATTTAGTGGTCATATGGTGGCAGTAATGGCATTAATGGAGGCACCTGCTATTGTAATTGGAGTACTTTTAATACGATTATTTAAAAAAACAGAAGAACCCAAAACTCCTATATCATCATTAATTAAGCATTCATTTACAAATGGAAGTGTTTTGCTTATTCTAGGGAGTTTAGTGATTGGTTTTTTAGCTAGTGAAGAACAAGCGATGGGAATAAAACCATTTACAACTGACATGTTCAAAGGCTTTTTAGCCATCTTTTTACTGGATATGGGTATTGTAAGTGGCCGAAAATTGCAAGATTTCATCAAAAGTGGATGGTTTGCTGTGATTTTTGCAGTTGTTATCCCGGTGGTGAATGGTTGTATCGTCGCGGTATTTAGTCAAATAATAACTGATTCGATTGGTAACCGATTCATTTTTGCCATTTTAGCTGCGAGTGCATCCTACATTGCTGTTCCTGCTGCACTAAAAATAGCCGTTCCTAAAGCTAACCCCGGTTTATATTTGCCCATGGCTTTAGCGATAACATTTCCGTTTAATATAACTTTAGGAATGCCTATTTATTATTCAATAATTTTAGAAACTATTTCTTAAAATTTTAATTGGTAAACTTCGTCCAAATCAGCATTAGAACTCATGTTCACTTGTAAATCTGTTACATAACCCGAATTTAATCCATAAACCCATCCGTGCACTGTTAAGTCCTGACCGTTTCTCCAAGCTCCTTGAACAATGGATGTTTTAGATAAATCGTAAACCTGCTCTTTGACATTTACCTCTACGAATGTATTAAAACGCTCTGTTGGATCTTCAATTGAATTCAAATAATTTTCGTGTAAACGATAAACATCTTTAATATGTCTAATCCAGTTATCAATAATTCCTATAGAATCATTACCCATAGCTGCTTTTACACCACCACAACCGTAATGACCGCATACGATGACATGTTTAACCTTGAGGACATTTACAGCGTAGTCTAGCACACTTAGCATATTCATATCAGTATGAACTACCATATTTGCAATGTTTCTATGAACGAATACTTCACCGGCCTTCGCCCCTATAATTTCGTTGGCTGGTACGCGGCTGTCTGAGCATCCTATCCATAATAACGGTGGTGTTTGACCAACAGACAGATCTTTAAAAAAATCTTTATCCAAAGCCAATTGCTCCTCAACCCAAACTTTATTATTATCTAATATTTTTTTATAAAAATCGCTCATTATATTTAATTTTTAAATTATACTTTTCTTACTTAGTGGTAACTATTTTTCTCTTCAAAACATCATAGTGCTGCACAGTAACTGACTTTTTAAAAGGCTCTGCATCCTCAATGTTATACGCCTTTTTAAAACCAGATAACTTTACTTTTATATTTTTTTCTCGAGATTGAATTTGCTTAAAGTCATTGATTAAGTCCAATACATCATGAGCGATATAAGCTGTTTCTTTAGCATTAATAATTACTTTTGAATTCTCTGGAAGCTCATTCAAAGTCGATTTTATGGCTGCTTTATTTAAAAATGAAACCTCTTGAGCTAAGTCGATATGAATAATGTCTCCATCGTGGTATTCTTCTTTCCTAAAACTATAAGCTCGCTTCGAATTTCCGATTAGAATAAAAACAACATTAATAACTAAACCAATAGCAACACCTTTTAGTAAATCTGTTAGAACTACAAATACAAAAGTAGCTATAAAAGGAATGAATTGATAAATTTTATCTTTTTCCCAAAAGTGCTTGAGTGTTTTAGGATTAGCTAATTTATATCCTACAAGCAAAAGAATGGCTGCTAAAGTAGCATAAGGTATCTTGTTTAAAATCGTGGGAATTGCAAAAACACTTACTAAAAGAAACACACCATGTATGATAGCCGATAACTTTGATTTTGCGCCAGCAGCATTATTAGCAGATGTTCGCACTACCACTGACGTCATAGGTAGACCTCCAAGTAAAGCACTTATCATATTACCAATACCTTGTGCCTTTAGTTCGACATTTGTATCGCTAAATCGTTTTTGGCTGTCCATCTTATCTGCTGCTTCAATACACAACAAGGTTTCTATCGAAGCGACAATCGCTATTGTAAAACCTACTACCCAAACCTTAGAATTTGTAACTGCTGAAAAATCAGGTAAAACAAAAATGGCTTTTAATTCCTCGAAACTTTCAGGAACTGGTAAGCTAACAAGATGATCTTTACTTATTGCAAAGCTACTTCCTGTTTGAATGAAATACTCGTTAAGTACTACACCTACTACTACAGCAACTAACGCGCCTGGAACTACTTTTAAGGACTTTAAAAAAGCAACCTTATTCCATAAAATTAAGATAGCAAGTGAAACCGCTGTAACTATAATGGAGCCGACTTGAAAATAATCAAAAATAGAGAATAATTCAGTAAAAGTATTCTCACCATTAATCTGAGAAAAAGCTTGATCACCCTCAAAATCAGAATCTAAACCTATCGCATGAGGAATTTGTTTTAGAATAATGATTAAACCAATACCTGCTAGCATTCCCTCAATAACATTATTTGGGAAATAATTTGATATTGTTCCCGCTTTCAAAAAACCTAAGGCTAACTGGACTAAACCTGCTATGAAAATGGCTAGCAAAAGGATATTAAAAGCACCTAAGTCTGATATTGCCGTTAATATGATCGCTGTTAAACCCGCTGCTGGGCCTGAAACACTTAAATGAGAGGTACTTAAGTATCCTACAACTATACCTCCAACAATTCCCGATATAATACCTGAAAATAAAGGAGCGCCTGAGGCTAAAGCTATCCCAAGACACAAAGGAAGAGCAACTAAAAAGACAACTAAACCAGAAGCAAAATCGGATTTAAAATCTGCAAAAAGATTGATTTTTTTTGACATGATATGTAATAACATTTAAATTGAATTAGCTTCCATTATTAAAATGTAGGCCATAATACCCGTATGGGATCGCGATTATGTGTTACAAAAAATTGGGTGGAGGCGAAAATATAATTCTTGAAATCTTGTCATATTTTTCAAAGGACGCAACATGTATTGTAGCTTTTTTAACAACAAATTGCAAGGTTATTATAGGTTGAAAAAAAAGATCGTAAGTAAAACTCACCCCTTCTTTCTGTACATGTTCTTCTTCAGAACAATTAAAAAACATGGAAGTATTGGCAGATTTCTCTATCACCGTCAGAATTACTGGCATTGATAAAAAAGCGACAAACAGAAATAAAAAAATACGCGCAATTACTTTCATTACCTGCAAAAATAGGTGTTAATTCACTTAAACAACACAATGCTACAATTTTTTTTAGTAATACAAAAGAGATCTAATTAAAAAAGTCGCAAAGAATAACTTATTCTTTGCGACTTTTTTAATTTAAAACGTTAAATTATTCTTCTAACCAAGCTTGCATCATCCAAATCGTTTTTTCTTGCTCTGCGATAAAATCGCTCATCATTGCATTGGTACCTTCATCATTTATTTCGTCTGATGCATTTAATATTTTGCGTTCCATTTTAAGCAAATGAGATAAAGAATCAACTATTAAATTAATAGCGTCTACATCGACTGATACATTTTTCCCTACTGCTAATTGATTATTTTTAATATAATCTTCAAACGTATGCAAAGGCGTGCCGCCCAAAGTCAAGACACGCTCAGCGATCATATCAATCTTTAATTGAGAGTCATTGTACAACTCTTCAAACTTTACATGTAAATCAAAAAAACGTCTTCCTCTAATATTCCAGTGAATACCTCTTAAATTCTGATAATAAACTTGAAAGTTACTTAAAAGCGCATTTAATTCCGTTACTATTACTTCTGATTCTTTTACGGGTAATCCTAAAATATTGTTTTTCATTTAGCTGTTTTTCTCAAATATAAGCAGGAAAGATTGATTTTAGCCCATAAAACAAATTGATTGTTTTTATATTTGTATCAGAAATTACTATAAACATGACAATCACACAACTTAAATACGTATTAGCTGTAGCCGAATATAAAAATTTTACTCTTGCAGCAGAGAAATGTTTTGTAACTCAACCTACTCTGAGCATGCAAATTCAAAAGATTGAGGATGAATTGAGTATCCAAATTTTTGATCGAACAAAAAAACCAATTCAGCTTACCGATATTGGTCACAAAATTGTTGTTCAAGCAAAAAATATTGTTAATGAAGCCGATCGTATTCAAGATATAGTAGAACAGCAAAAAGGTTTTATTGGAGGTGAATTTAGATTAGGCATAATTCCCACCATTATGCCCACACTTTTACCCATGTTTTTAAATAATTTCATTAAGAAATATCCAAAAGTAAAACTTATCATCGAAGAGCTAAATACGGATGAAATAATAAAAAAACTCAATAACGGTCATTTAGATGCGGCCATTGCAGCTACGCCGTTACTTGAGGAAAAAATAAAAGAAATAGTACTATACTTCGAACCTTTTGTTGCCTATATACCTGAAAACCATCATTCTTTTCAGAAAAAGGAAATTGAGATCAACGACCTTAATGTTGACGAAATTTTACTGCTGCAAGATGGTCATTGTTTTAGAGATGGAATCCTAAACCTTTGTAAAAACACTAACAACAGTGAAAACAATCACTTTCAAATTGAAAGCGGAAGTTTTGAAACTCTAATCAAACTCGCTGACGAAGGTCTTGGCACAACATTATTACCTTATCTACACACCTTAGATCTGAAAGAATCTGATAAATTAAAACTGCGTCACTTCGTAGAACCAAAGCCTGCAAGAGAAGTAAGTCTTATTTTCCCTAAAAGCGAACTAAAGATACAAATAATCGATGCGCTCAGAAGCACTATTGCTGGAGTAATAAAAGGAGCAATCGTTTTTCAAAATGTTCAAATTATAAGTCCATTACACAAAAAATAAAAAAAGGGAATCTACGGTTGTAGATTCCCTTTTTTTATTTTTTATCGTCTTTATTAACAATCAAAATACACTGTCTAAGTTCTGGCTTCTCGACTGTGAAAAAATTGAGCCAATTTTTTAAATGCTCCATTTCATACGGAAGTAAATTTTTTACTGCTTTCTTCAGTTCTTTTGTAAAGAGGTCTGGGTTAAAACTAACTCTTTCAAGCACCTCTTTAGTGTAATCGTAAATCATTCTCGCCATAACTAACAGTTTAAAGTTATTAAATAATAATTGTACGTAAATATATAAACTCTAGTTCTATAAGCGGTACAAAAAACCGTTAAAAAACACTTAATATCGTTAAAATACTATGTACTTATTTTTTGCACAAAAGTGGACTCAAAAAAAAAGGAACCCTAAACTAGGATTCCTCTATTGATCTATGAAGCAACTATGAGTAAACACTGCTTTAATTCTGGTTTTTCGAGTGTAAAACTAAAAAGCCATTCTTTTAACTGTTCCATTTCGTATGGTAGCAAGACATTTATGGCTTTCTCTAATTCTTTACAAAAAAGTGCGGGATCAAAACTAACTCTCTCAAGAATTGATTTTGTATAATCAAACATAACTTTTGACATAATTAATTAAGTTTATGATTTAGTTTATTTCTGTAAATCTACATTTTTTACATTTATTTCCTTAGACTTTAACTTAAATTTTACTTTTTTATTGTATTAATTCTAATCTAAAATTTCGTAGTTACGAACCCTTTATACTTGTCCGCCTTTCGTGGCTCTAAACATTTCTCTTTTCCCTGGTGGTCCTGCTAGCTTTTCTACGGTAAAACCAACTTCTATCATGCTTCTTTTCACAACGCCTCTGGCTGCGTAAGTAACTAGTACTCCATTGGGTTTTAATGCGTCATACATTTTTTGAAAAATGGCTGTACTCCAAAGTTCAGGTTGAACTCGATATCCAAATGCATCAAAATAAATCAAATCGAAACTAGCTTTATCCTCAATATCATTAAAAAACTGTTGCCTTTTTGTTAATGTAAACAGCGTGTCAATAGTGGTTTTTATGCCCCAATCGCTTTGATGCATAGCGTCAAAAATATCTTTTTTATGTTCTGCCTTCAATTCTTTGACATAATTCATTGCTTCTAATTCCTCTGCTGTGATAGGATACGCTTCTACCCCAACATATTCAATTGTTTGATTAAACTTAAGGGATTGCAAATAAGTAATAAAAGCATTTAAACCTGTACCGAAACCAATTTCAAGTATCGCAATATTTTTATCTTTAAACAAGGAGAGTCCGTTTTTTATGAACACATGCTCAGCTTCTTGAATTGCACCATGTTTAGAGTGATAGCATTCGTCCCAATCTTCGATATGTATTGTTGTTGAGCCGTCTTGGGTTTGTATAATTTCTCTTTTCAAAATATTTTATGCTATTTCTGGGTTAGTATCATTGCTTATAACTTGCTTTGAGCAGCCAAAATTACTATAATTTGCTGTAAATAGCTTGTGATAGGTAAACTTTTCGCAGAATTAACATCGTTTTACCTCCATTTTAAAAAAAACAAATAAATCACAATTAAATGGATGTTTCCTATTTTTTTAGTAATCATTTCACTCTTTTTTGTTTAATTTTACGCCAAATAAACAAGTTAATTACATTAAACTGATTTTTTGATAACTGTAACAACATTAAAAATCAAAACAATATTAAATAGTATACTATGAGCACCACTCAAACCATCAAAATTGACATTGAACAAGCAGCTAAAACAAAAATCAATGAAGTAGATTTTGACAACTTACAATTTGGATCTGTCTTCACTGATCACATGCTGGAATGCGATTTTATCGATGGACAGTGGCAAACTCCAGTTATCAAGCCTTACGCACCTTTCTTACTAGATCCTTCTGCAAGAGTTTTTCATTATGGTCAAGCTATTTTTGAAGGAATGAAAGCCTACAAAGATAACAGTGATGCTGTTTGGCTTTTTAGACCAGACGAAAATTACAAACGTTTTAATAGCTCTGCAGCTCGAATGGCTATGCCTGAAGTTCCCGAAGCTATTTTCATGCAAGGTCTAAACCAAGTTTTGAAAATAGATAATGATTGGATAAAAAAAGGAAAAGGAAACTCCTTATACATCAGACCATTTATGATCGCTACAGGAACCGGAGTAATGGCGAATCCTTCTGATAACTATAAGTTTATGATCCTATTATCCCCTGCTAAATCCTACTATTCTGGCGAAGTAAAAGTTCTTATTGCAGAACATTTCTCTAGAGCTGCTAATGGAGGTATCGGGGCGGCAAAGGCGGCAGGAAACTATGCTGCACAGTTTTACCCAACTACTTTAGCTAACAAACAAGGATTCCAACAAGTTATATGGACTGACGATGCAACACATACTAAATTAGAAGAAGCGGGTACGATGAATGTTTTCTTCAGAATTAATGATACCTTGTTAACTGCTCCAACTAGTGAAAGAATTTTAGATGGTATTACAAGAAAAAGTTTGATTGACATGGCCATAAAAGAAGGAATTGAAGTAGATGTTCGTTCGGTACTTGTATCAGAACTTGTAGAAGCGGCTAAAAATGGAACTCTAAAGGAAATTTTTGGAGCTGGAACAGCTGCAGTCGTAAACCCAATTTCTGGATTTTCATACAAAGAAGTTTATTATGAACTTCCTAAAATTGAAGACTCATTTGCTGGATCATTAAAAGAAAAATTAACCAATATTCAGAACAAACTTACCGAAGATACTTTTGGATGGACTGTTCAAGTACAGTAATTTAGCACATATACTTAAAATAAATAAAAAAACGATTTCCTCACAGAAATCGTTTTTTTATTTATTCTATTCTCCTAGTATTTTTGAAAAATCAGGTTTAAAATAATTAGGACCTTTCAAGACCTTACCATCTTCGCGATAAATAGGATTTCCGTCTTCTCCCAACTTACTCATATTACTGCGTTGTATTTCATCAAAAACAGCCTCCATCTTGTGCTGTAAACCATGCTCTACGATTGTACCACATAATATATACATCATATCACCTAGCGCATCTGCTATCTCTACTAAATCATTGTTATTGACAGCTTCAAGGTACTCTTCATTTTCTTCCTTCATTAAATTATAACGAAGCTGATTTTTATCTTCACCTAAATTAGCAATCGGACGTTCACTGTAACCAATTCTAAAGGTATCATGAAATTCTTTGACTGCGTTTAATTGCTTTTGCATAGTATTTTATTTATCTAAATGAACAAGCAAAATAGTAAGTATTATTAAACAAATGACTATTTTTGCAATAAAATTTATTAAAATATGTTTAGTCTTGGTCAACTTATATTTGCAGGTGCTTTTTTTATTGCTTTTGTAATAGCTATGGTCTTCTCCTATCGCAAGGACATTGGAACACACAAACAATTTTACAAGGGTAATTATAAAATTTTGCTTGGTTTTTTTATTTTTATAGCTATCCTATTCGTTATTAAAATCTTTTTCAAACGATAATTATTTTTCCTTGTCAACAGAAAAACGACTTCATCTTAGTCTAAAAGTTTGTTAAATAGTTTGACACGAATCTCAAAATCATAATTAAAAAAGTAATTTTGATAAGCAGTTAAAGCAAAACTTATTAAAATCTGAATCAATCACTCAGTAAATAGCGTAAACAATTTTGTTATAAATTATAATAAAAGTCTTCCTGGAAAACAGTATATATTTGTTATACAGTGAATTAAAATCAAGTAGTACTGATATAACAATCATTTTGGCAAAGCGTCAATTAATTATGTAGATCTTTAAGAAATTAGAGGAGAACTTCATGATTGATAAATCCATAAAATACTTGTAGTTTGTTTAGAATATTAATAAAATTTCTAACTTTACCGCACCTAACAATTCATTTATTATGAGAATTATAAAGTATTTATTTCTTTTATTATTACTAAGTTTAGTTGCCCTTTCCATTTTTATAGCTACCCAAAAAGGGGAATTTACTATTGAAAGAAGTAAAATTATTAATTCTCCTAAAGCATCAGTATATAACTACGTAAATGACTATCGAAATTGGGAGGACTTTGAAACTTGGTCAGATCAAGATACGCAAACGCAATACAATTATCCTGAAAACACAATTGGTAAAGGAGCATCTTACAATTGGGTTGGAAAAAACGGCTCAGGAAATATACAAACAATTTTTACCAAAGAAAATGACAGTATTGCTCAAAAAATGACCAATGATGGCACTAATTCAGAGGTAAATTGGAAATTTAAGGATACAGTTGGTGGTACCAAAGTAACATGGCGTTCGAAAGGTAAAATGGATTTTATGTTCAAAATCTATAGTGCCTTAAATGGTGGTGTTGATAAAATAATTGGTACGATATACGAAAAGAGCTTAGCGAACTTAGACAAAAACCTAGTCTACGAAATTAAAACCTTCTCCATCAAAAGTGAAGGCCTTGTAACGCAGCCACAATTATTTTATGTAGCACAAACCTTTACTACTGAAATATCCAAAATAAATAAAAATTTTAAAATTGTACTCCCAAAGATCACGACGTTCTGCGCTGATAACAATATCACAGTGACTGGTAGCCCATTTATAATTTATCATACATACGATACTGCGTCAGGTTTAGCAAAAATCTCAATAGCACTTGCTATACAAAGTGAAATTTCATTAAGTGCTGGAAGCGATATTAACTCAGGTAAGTTAGAAAACTATGAAGCAGTAAAAGTGACACTTACAGGAGATTATTCTCACTCCCAAAAAGCATACAACAAAGCAATAGCGGTATTGAACCAAAAACAATTAAAAAGAGATCCGAACTATGCTTTCATAGCAATTTACAAAAAAGGGAAATCAGAGGTTAAAAATCCATCAAAATGGATAACTGAAATTTACATTCCGTTACCACCAAAGGTACAAGCGGTAACTAACGAGTTGCCTGCATCACAAAGTACAAATGAGGTAGTAATACCTGAGTCTTTACCTGCAAAAACCCCTGAACCAGCAAAAGCAAAGAAAAAAGTAGAAATAAAAAAACCTACTGCTCCTACAGCAATTGAGGAAGAGTTCGAATTTTAATTATTTTTAAATTGAGATTAAACCATATCCATAAAGTGGACTCTAACAAAACAAACTAACGTCTTGCAGGAAGAAAAAGATTTTATAAAGCAGCTATTAGATCCTAAAACGCAAAACAAAGCGTTTCAAAAACTCTTGTCTGACTACCAAAAACCTTTATACCATCATATTCGTACTATTTTAATAAGCCACGATGACACTGATGATGTCCTCCAAAACACGTTTATTAAAATTTTTCAAAATCTAAAAAATTTCAAAGGCGAAAGCAAACTATTTTCCTGGATGTATCGAATTGCAACCAATGAATCACTAACTTTTTTGAATCAAAAAGCAAAAAAAGGTGGGACAACTTCTGAAGCAGTTCAAAACAAAGCGATCGATAACTTACAGGCTGATATTGATTTTAATGGAGATGAAATGCAAATAGCGTTTCAAAGAGCCATTGCTACTTTACCAGAAAAGCAGCAGCTCGTTTTCAAAATGAAATATTTTGAAGAGTTAAAATACGAAGAAATATCAGAAATACTAGGCACATCAGTAGGTGCTTTGAAGGCATCATACCATCATGCGGTAAAAAAAATTGAATTAATTATCACAACTGGTTAAACCTTTTTTAAATAACACAGTCTAAATAGCATTATGAAAGAATTTAAAATAGACAACAGTCCTAAAATAGAATCAGGTTTTAAAGCTCCTGATGCTTATTTTGAAACTTTCGCTCAGAACTTAATGGAAAAACTACCTCAGGAGGAAACTAAGGTCATATCCATTTTTCAAAAGCGTAAGGTAATAATGATGGTTGCCGCTGCAGTACTTGCAATAGCACTCATTATTCCTATTGTTAATACTCCTACTGCTCCATTATCACAAAATATTGATGGTGCGACGCTAGAGAATTATTTAAGTTATCAAACAAATATTAATCAATACGATTTACTAAATGCGTTAGATGAAGATGATATCAATTCAATAAAAACAAATATTGCTCTGGACGAAACAAATTTAGGAAGCAGCACTATTGAAGACGTTTTGATTACCAATGGAAATCTTGAACAATTATTGTTAGAATAACTTTGCAGCACAGATAATACTTTATTACACATAAATTTAAATCACAATGAATATCAGAAAAATTCTTCCGCTATTGCTATTACTCACCTCTTTTAGCTTTTATGCCCAGAGTTCCAATATAAAAGACAAAAAGGAACAAATTAAGGCATTGAAAGTATCTTTTTTAACAGCTGAATTAGATCTTAGTACTAAGGAAGCAGAGAAGTTTTGGCCTATTTACAACACCTTCGATGACAAACAATTTGAAATTAGACATCAAAAAATGAAGATGTACAAAAGTAGAATAAACGATGATCTCTTAGATAAAATGACCGAAAGAGATGCAAATAATTTATTGACTCAGATAGAAAACAGCGAAGAAGAGCTTTTTAACCTCAGAGATAAATTCTCTAAGGATTTAAAAGAGGTTCTAACTGCCGTTAAAATTCTTAAACTCAAAAAAGCCGAGGACGATTTTAACCGTAAGCTATTGCAACAATACAAATCAAAAAGATAGTATATTAGACAAGCCTAATTCAATAACAAGGATTAGGCTTGTTTTATTTTATAAACTGAATGCGAACCATTTTGTTTTTACCTGCAGCCACCGCTGTATGCTCATTTATAAACCGTAATGTGTACAGCGAAGTATCCTTTGCTAACTGCTTCCAACTAAAGCCACCATCTGAGGAATAAAACAAGCCAGATGCCCCAACGGTTACCAGTCCTTTTCCGCTACTATTAGGAACGTATTGCACGCAAGACGCATAACCAAACCCACTGTTTTCGGCAATTAACTGCCAGGTTTTACCTCCATTATTTGTTATTGCCTTATTCCCAAAATTCTGCTGCAAATTAGTATAATCACCGCCAGCAATAAAACCAGTTTTTGAATCATAAAAATCAGCAGTAAAAATTCCAGTCATAGCCTGTCCTTGAATGATTGGAGTATTATAAACACTCCAATTCTTGCCTTTGTCTGGAGAGTAAAATACACGTGACTTTACACCACCCGAAACAATCCATGTATGACTACCCTTTAGCACAATATTTGTGTTACTAGCAGCAAATGCAGCCTCACCATTTACTACTAGAGGCAACTTATTCACAGGAATTTTATTCCAGTTCTTACCTCCATCTCTTGTGATTATAATTGATAATGTTCCTTCTGTTGGATCACCAATTGCAATTCCTTCTTTGGCATTCCAAAACTGCAAACTATCATAAAAAACTTTCTCGTGGTTTTCTTGATAAACTAATGTTGGCTTTAAAGAAGCTTTGTCGACTTTGAATAAAAGTGCAGGATTACCCACATTAACTAAAAAAACATTATTTGCATTTTGAGCTATACTTCTAAACTCTAGTTGCAGACTGTCCTTTCGAATAATGCTTTCCTTTTTTTCTTTTTTATCTAAATCATAAAATCCGAATGTAGAATTATTGGCTGCATACCAAATCTTATTTGCATCTACTACTATCGCTCTAATACTACTTTTATCTTGAAATAGCGTATCTATTATAACCGCATTGAATTGCGATGTATTGTTTTGCCCTTTTACTGAAGTTTTTAAAAAAATAAAAAGAATAAAGACAGTGATAATTTTAAAACATTTTTTCATTTTAGACGTTTTAGCTTAAGGCTAATTTACGATTATAATTTAGACCAGCAATCCTACTTAAAATTAATTGGCACAGTAATTGGATTGTGTAAAATGTTAGATATAAAAACACCCACTATGAAAACTAAAATAATAATACTAAGTCTATTGACTGCCTTTTTGGGTTCGCAAATGCAAGCTCAAAGTGGGACAAGAGTGAATGCAGTAAATAATGATATAAGCGATAATTTAGATTTAAGAGCTGTTGCTGATATTTTTGGAGCCTCAAAAGATCTTGGGGATTTTGAACATAGATTAAATGATCCTGAATTTCAGATTTCAAATTTAGATTTAAATGACGACAATGAAGTCGATTATCTAAGAGTAATTGAGACGGTTGAAGGAAATGTACACGTTGTAATTATCCAATCCGTTTTGGCTAGAGATGTTTACCAAGATGTAGCTACTATTGATATCGAGCGTACGCGGTCTAGCAACATACAAGTTCAAATTGTAGGTAACGAATACATGTATGGTCCTAATTATATTTATGAGCCTGTGTATTACAAGACTCCAGTTATATATGCATCATTTTGGTCTGTAAACTATCGTCCTTATGTTTCAAACTGGTATTGGAATTATTATCCTCGATATTACACCGCTTGGAATCCATACCCCGTTTTTAGATATAGAAACAACATTAATATCAATTTAAACTTCAACAATTCATACAACTATGTTTCTAACAGACGTAGCAGTCATGCGGTAGTAGTTTACAATAGAGGCCGATCTAACGGTTACGAAAGACAACATCCTGACTATTCCTTTTCAAGACGAAACGCGACTGTAGTAAATAGATATGAATTAGATCAAAGAAGAGGAACAAGAAGCTCAACTACCTATTCCAGAGCTAACACAAGTACTCGAAGAGAGATTGCTAGTAGAGGAACAGGAAGAGATTATTCTGAAAACAGACGGGCAACAACTCGATCTACTAGTACGCAAAGAGGTACGGTTCAGAGAAATGGAAATCAAAGAGACGTTAGTTCTACTGGAAGAAACAATCAAACAAACTCCTCCTCTGCTAATTCAAGAGATTATTCTACAACAAGAGGGAACTCAAGTAACGATAGGAGTTCTAGAAGCTTAGGAGAACAAACAAATAGCAGGCAAAGTACAGGGAATAATACGAGACAAACCCCTACGCAAAACACAGAACGAAGCGCTACTCCACAA
>CAXBGV010000007.1:0-20322 GCA_963975235.1 uncultured Flavobacterium sp.
CTTGTTTTCTTAATTTTAAGAAGGCTAAAAGGATGAATTCATTTTTGAAATACAAGAATATTGGAAAAGCTGTCAATAACAGAAGGAAAATTCCGTTACCAATATTGTTCTCTGTAAATTGCCAAATGCTAACAATTACAATAAGTCCCGCAATAATAAGTTTGATATTTTTGTTTAACATGGTGTATGATTATTTAAGATTGCAAAGATAGTAAAAGGAATTAAAAATATTTTTATAAAACTACTTGCATGAAAAAAAAGTCTTTGTATATTTGCACTCGGTTTTGAGGTAACAAATATTTCAAAAGGAGATAGTCATATAAACAAGATTTTAAAGATACAAAGCAATGAGCAAAAGAACATTTCAACCATCGAAAAGAAAAAGAAGAAATAAGCACGGATTTATGGACAGAATGGCTTCTGCTAATGGAAGAAAAGTTCTTGCGCGTAGAAGAGCTAAAGGAAGACATAAGTTGACTGTTTCTAGTGAACCAAGACACAAAAAATAATGTTTGAAAGAACATATTTAAGGCGTTACTTTTTTTAGTATCGCCTTTTTTTATACCTTGTCGGGACAAAGAACAGCTAAGCATTACATTTTAAGCAAGTTGTGTCCTTTTTTAAGGTTGCTTTTTACAAATAAATAACTACTTCATCACACTATAATTACAAAAAAATGCCAAAAGACTTATCCATTAAATCCGTTTTAATTATAGGCTCAGGTCCTATCGTTATTGGTCAAGCATGCGAATTTGATTATGCAGGATCACAATCAGCACGTTCTATACGTGAAGAAGGAATTGAGGTTATTTTGATTAATTCAAATCCAGCAACGATTATGACCGATCCATCTATGGCCGATCATATCTACTTGAAGCCTTTGACTACTAAATCTATTATAGAAATTCTCAAAGCACACCCGCAAATTGATGCCGTACTACCTACAATGGGAGGACAAACCGCATTAAACTTGTGTCTTGAGGCGGAAGAAAAAGGAATTTGGGCCGATTTTAATGTAAAAATGATTGGTGTCGATGTAAATGCGATCAATATTACCGAAGATAGAGAGCAGTTCAAACAACTACTCAAAAATATAAATGTACCATCAGCGCCAGCTGAAATTTGTACATCCTACCTGCGAGGGAAAGAGATTGCTCAGGAATATGGTTTTCCATTAGTGATTCGTCCTTCTTTTACGCTTGGAGGTACGGGAGCTGCAATTGTGTACAAGAAAGAAGATTTTGACGAGCTGTTAACAAGAGGTTTAGAAGCATCACCAATCCATGAAGTTTTAATTGATAAAGCTTTAATGGGCTGGAAAGAGTATGAATTAGAACTTTTGAGAGATAAAAATGATAATGTAGTTATCATTTGTTCGATCGAAAACATGGATCCAATGGGGATTCATACTGGAGATTCGATTACAGTGGCGCCAGCAATGACATTATCGGATACTACTTTTCAAAAAATGCGTGATTATGCTATTTTAATGATGCGTAGTATTGGTAATTTTGCAGGAGGTTGTAACGTACAGTTTGCTGTTTCTCCTGATGACAAGGAAGATATTGTGGCAATTGAAATCAATCCTCGTGTATCGCGTTCATCAGCTTTAGCATCAAAAGCTACGGGTTACCCAATCGCTAAAATTGCTTCTAAATTAGCATTAGGTTACAATTTAGATGAATTGCAAAACCAAATTACTAAATCAACATCAGCTTTATTTGAACCAACTTTGGATTATGTGATTGTTAAGATTCCACGTTGGAATTTTGATAAATTTGAAGGAGCTGATAGAACTTTAGGTCTTCAAATGAAATCTGTAGGTGAAGTAATGGGTATTGGACGTTCATTTCAAGAAGCATTGCATAAAGCGACTCAGTCTTTAGAAATAAAAAGAAATGGTCTAGGAGCAGACGGAAAAGGATATACCAATTATGAGCAAATTATCGAGAAACTAACTTATGCAAGTTGGGATCGTGTTTTTGTTATTTATGATGCAATAGCCATGGGTATTCCCTTGAGCCGTATTCATGAAATCACAAAAATAGATATGTGGTTCCTAAAACAATATGAAGAATTATATACTTTAGAAAAAGAAATTTCGAATTTTAAAGTAGATACTTTACCTAAAGAGCTTTTGCTTGAAGCGAAACAAAAAGGTTTTGCTGATAGACAAATCGCACACATGATGGGTTGTTTAGAAAGTGCGGTACATACCAAGCGTATGGATATGAATGTTAACCGTGTGTTTAAATTAGTAGATACTTGTGCGGCTGAGTTCAAAGCTAAAACACCATACTACTACTCTACATTTGAGGCAGAAATAGAAAAAGCAGATGGTAGTCGCTATGTAGACAACGAAAGTATTGTTACCGATAAAAAGAAAATTATTGTTCTTGGCTCAGGGCCAAATAGAATTGGTCAAGGAATCGAGTTTGATTACTCTTGCGTACATGGAGTTTTAGCTGCTAAAGAATGCGGATACGAAACAATCATGATCAACTGTAATCCTGAAACAGTTTCTACTGATTTTGATACGGCTGATAAATTGTATTTTGAGCCTGTTTTTTGGGAACACATTTATGATATCATTAAACATGAAAAACCAGAAGGTGTAATTGTACAATTAGGTGGCCAAACAGCACTTAAATTAGCAGAGAAATTATCTAAATACGGCATCAAAATTATAGGAACTAGTTTTGACGCTTTAGATTTAGCCGAAGATAGAGGTCGTTTCTCTGATTTGTTAACAGAATTAGAAATTCCTTTTCCACAATTTGGAATTGCCGAAACTGCTGACGAAGCCTCCGCTTTAGCAGATGTTTTAGACTTTCCATTATTAATCCGTCCTTCTTATGTATTAGGAGGTCAAGGAATGAAAATTGTAATTAACAAACAAGAGCTAGAGGAACACGTTGTAAACCTATTAAAAACGATTCCAGGAAATAAATTATTGCTAGATCATTACCTTGATGGTGCGATTGAAGCCGAAGCCGATGCGATTTGTGATGGAGAAAATGTGTATATCATTGGAATAATGGAGCATATTGAACCTTGCGGAGTACACTCTGGTGATAGTAACGCTACCTTGCCACCTTTTAACCTAGGTGAGTTTGTAATGCAACAAATTAAAGATCACACCAAGAAAATAGCATTAGGTTTAAAGACAGTAGGTTTAATAAATATTCAGTTTGCCATCAAAGACGATACTGTTTATATCATTGAAGCAAACCCAAGAGCATCTCGTACGGTTCCGTTTATTGCAAAAGCATACGGAGAGCCTTATGTAAACTATGCTACTAAAGTAATGTTGGGTCATAACAAAGTAACTGATTTCACCTTTAACCCACAGTTAAAAGGATTTGCTATCAAGCAGCCGGTTTTTTCTTTCAGTAAGTTCCACAATGTAAACAAAGCATTAGGACCAGAGATGAAATCGACAGGAGAAAGCATTTTGTTTATTGATGACCTAAAAGATGATCAGTTTTATGAATTGTACTCTAGAAGAAAAATGTACTTGAGTAAATAAGCTCAATTTTATTTAAAATAGAAAAGCCCCAAAGTATTAAAAACTTTGGGGCTTTTTAGTAACTATCTTTTGTTGCCAGATCAGGATCTGTTCAAGATGTCTCTAGCATTTATTTATTTTTATATTAATCTTTAATAGTAATTGTATCTGACATTGGAGAATGAAATTCACAAATATAGTACAGAGTATTTGGAGCATTTGTTGGAACTACGAAAGTTAAAGTACCATTTGATGCCCCATTGTTAGTTACTCCCGTGCTATATGTATTAGCAGTTCTTGTAATTTGGGTAGTTTTGATAAGGAATGGATGTCCGTAATCAGTGTACAAAGTTTGTCTTTGTTGCTTTTAGAGTAGTAGTGTTGATATGAAAAGTAATAATTTCGGCTAAGTATATTGGTTAACCAGATTGTGTTCAGCATTATTTTTTTTAGTAAATTGTCACCGAATTAAATCTAAAAACATGATCAAAACAAATTGGATTGCACTACTAACTTTTTTTTCGATTGTGAACATGCAGGGGCAGTTAGTAATTTGGAACACAAAAAGTATAGATGAGGCTAAAGAAAAAAACACAGTACAAGTGCGGTCAATCATAAAGGAGGCAAACAAAAAGCTAAATCAAAGGTTGGTCACTGTTGTTGATAAAGAACTGACTCCTTCTAGCGGAGATAAACACGATTATATGAGTATGGGCCGCTATTGGTGGCCAGATCCAACAAAAAGTGATGGCTTGCCTTACATTAGAAAAGACGGACAATCTAATCCTGAAATTGAAAAATTAGATCGCTACCCTTTAAGTAATTTTGCTCAGGGTGTAGAAACACTTTCTTTAGCCTATTACTTAACATTGGATGAAAAATACGCAAAAAAAGCAGTAAGAAATTTAAGAGTCTGGTTCATAGACGAGGCTACAAAAATGAATCCAAATATGAACTACGGGCAGACTATTCCAGGAGTACGAAACGGATTGGGTAGGGGCGAAGGGATTCTTGATACTTATTCTTTTTTAGAAATGCTTGATGCTGTAGAACTACTTAAAAGTTCTAAATCATTCAGTATAGCTGATCAGAAAGTAATAAAGGATTGGTTTGTTGACTATGTTGATTGGTTGCAAACTGCAACTGTTGCTTTCGAAGAGCAAAAATCAAAGAATAACCACGGTACTGCATTTGATGTTCAGCTGGCGCGCTATGCCCTTTTCATTGGTGATACCGATTTAGCAAAAAAAATAGTAGATCAATTTGCCGCAAATAGATTATTTACACAAATAATGCCTGACGGGTCACAACCATTAGAATTAGAGAGAACAACTGCTTTGGGATACTCTGTTTTTAATTTGACTCACTTTTTAGATATGGCTCGAATAGCAAAAGTTGTAAATGTAGATTTATTAAATGCTAAGTCAGATGACGGTAGAAGTGTGTTTAAGGCGATCGATTTTCTGTTGCCTTATATCGGACAAGCAAAAACAGCTTTTCCGTACCAACAAATTAAAGACTGGGATGGCGTACAGGAAAAACTGAGGTGGCAATTGTATCGCCTTGATAAAATGCTTGATAAAACAATCTATTCAATTTATTATCCGCAACATATGACTAACTCTTATAAAGAGTTTATCCTTTATTAGTCTTTTAACTGTAAAATATCATAAACTAGATCTCATCTTATTAGGTCTGAATCTGGGTGTTTTTTAGTAGTGCTATACATTTACACTAATAATTTTTAGGCTTCTACTTTAACTATAAAGGTTGTAAACTGATCTTGATAATTGTATTATCTGTCTTTTTTATTACAAGCTCTTGTATTAGTAGGTTTTTAAAAGGGGAATCTTTTGTAATCAAATCGCAAATTAGATATTGCTCATAATTGACGCCATTGATTTCGATAATTTCATCACCAGTAGTAATTTTGTCTTTCAAACTTTCTTTCCAAACAATTCCTATAACAAGTTTATTATTTACTATTGTAGGAGAAAAAGGTAGTTCTATTTCGCTGAGATCAGTAGTGTCTTTATAAGCCTTGTAATAAAACCTTTTATTTTTATAATCCAACGTTCCTAATCCGTGTTCAAATAAATCTATCCCCACTCTTGAGTTGCTATCACTAGTGGTTGTTGTAGTAATATTTGTAAATTTTGTTTCAGCTATTGTTATTTCAGGGACCAACACTTTATACATAGTATTGGTTTGCGTATTTTCGAACATGCCTAAAGATGCTGAACCGTTACCCGTATGTAATAATTCAATTTCTGTTTTGTCCTTGAAGATCTTGTAAGCTCTATTGGATAAATCATAAAATCCTTTCATGCCAGTGTCTAAAAGCACTTGCTCTTTAGCTGATTTTTTACCGGTTATTTTAATCCAAATGAAGGGACTACTTTGATTCCCTAAAAGAGCAATTTTGGTACCTCTTTTTTTATCGGTCAATACGCTATCAAGGTCATCTGTTATTCGTAGGATCTTATTTCTAGTGTCAATTTGAAGTACTGAATTTCGCAAAAGATTACTTCCAATAAAGCCATCAATCTCAAAGCAGTCAAAAATAATATTTTTATCCTCTGTGTAGGCTAAGGCTAGTGAATTTAGGAAAGTGATTCCGCCAATAGATAGTTCTGGTAAAGTAACAATATCCATCATTGACTTTGTGTTATTGGCATCTGTTACAGCTAGCTGTTGGATAACTTTAGCATTTAATTCTTTTTTAAGTTTTAAAGAAATGCAGTTTGGAGCTCCAGTATCTAACAGAAATCGATACGTTTTATTTTCGATGACTACAGGAATAATAATTTTGCTATTAACATACTCAAAGGGCAATTCGCTATTGTAGTTTTTCTGTAGCGTATTTCCTTGATTTAAGGTGATTTTTTGCGCATTGCAAGCAAACGAAAGTACTACTAGCAATAGGTGCCAATTGTTTTTTAATACTTTCGATTTAAGCATAGCAAGACTAGGTATTTTATACTAATTATTTTTTTTAAATACTTTTTTAAAGAGTAATACAACTACCAGGGTAATTGAACCACCAATCAATCCAAATATAGCTTCTCGCACCACATCGGGTAAACTAATAAATGTATGATGTAAAAGTGGAACTTTGTGAGCGAAAATTCCACCAGCTACTAATAACAAAGCTATTGTTCCTATAAAGGCTAAAGCTTTAATTACCTTTGGTAAAGCCAAAATCAGAACACCACCAGTTTTTTGCAAGAAGCCACTTTTTTTTAATTGCAAAGCTGTCCCTGCATCAACCATTCTTACAATCAATGCTACGATTCCGTACACACCTACTGTTGCAAGGACAGCGATAAAAGTTACCACGAGTATCTGATTTAGTAATGGTTCCTCTATTACCGTTCCTAATGCGATGATTACGATTTCTACAGATAGAATAAAATCGGTTACAATTGCTGCTTTTATTTTATCTTTCTCTTGTAACAAGATTTGTTCTTCAGTTAGCGGTTCAAGAGCTACTTTGTTTTCTGAATGGTCATGAGGAACGAAATACTCGTAGATTTTCTCTACCCCTTCATAAGCAAGGTAGAGCGCACCAACGATCAAAATGATCGTTATTGCAATTGGTGCAAAGGCACTTAATAAAAAAGCAAAAGGTAAAATTATGAGTTTATTCAATAACGAACCTTTAGTAATTGCCCACAAAACAGGAATTTCTCGTGAGGAGACAAACCCAGATGCTTTTTCAGCATTAACAGCTAAGTCATCACCCAAGATTCCAGCTGTTTTTTTAGTTGCTATTTTACCTAAAACCGCAACATCATCCATAAGTGCTGCAATATCGTCTAACAGTGCAAAAAATCCCGATGCCATATATTTTTTTTTAATGTTTATTATTCTGTTTGAAAAGTGCCTTTTTTAATAATTTTGCTGTTTGTTTTGAAAATATTTCAATAAAAAACACAAATATCTTCAATGTCCTTTCGCTCTAAATCCGGCACCCAGCACTCTTCTGCTGGATATCCAACAGGAATTAGTAAAAATGGTTTCTCATTTTCGGGACGATTTAGAATTTTACTCATGAAGTTCATTGGGCTGGGTGTATGAGTCAAGGATACCAATCCTGCATCATGTATAGCTGCGAGTAAAAATCCTGTAGCCAGACCTACACTTTCTTGAACATAGTAGTTGTTTTTCTTTTTCCCGTCAGTTCCAAACTCATAAATACGTCTAAAAACAATGATTAAGTAAGGTGCTATTTCTAAGAAAGGCTTTTGCCAGTCTGTACCAAGAGGTTTCAAATCATCTAGCCATTCACTTGACATGCGTGATTCATAACTTGCTTTTTCCTCTTCCTCGGCAGCAATTCTAATTTGTTTTTTAATTTCCGGATTGGCAACTACGCAAAAAGTCCATGGCTGTTTGTGCGCGCCTGAAGGAGCTGTAGAAGCTGTTTTGATAATATTTTTAATCACATCTTTATCAATTGGTCGGTCCGAAAACTCTCTTACAGATCGTCGGCTGTCCATCTTTTCATAAAAAGAACGGGCTCGTTCTAGCATTTCTGAGTCTGATAAAATAGCTTTGCTGTAGCTAATGTAAGGATGATTGTCAATCAATTTCTTTGCGGGCATTTTTCTTGCTTTTTTTATAGGTTCAAATATAACTTTATTTATTTCAAAAATAAGTCAAGTTGCGCTTTTGATAAAAATTTAAGCAATAATAGCAGCTGTTTTTTTGAACCATAATTATAATGTAGTACTGCACAATTGACTTAGGCGCTACTTATTCAGTTTATTTGACAGCTAATGATGCCAACTGTATTTATTAGATCATTTTAACTATTTTTACCACCAATAAGTAAATTGGAATGGAGAACGTAGAAAGAATTAATCAGAACGCAAAAGCGGACAAAAACTCAGGGTTTGGTACAAATTCTAGTAGTTATGGTGGTCGTTTTATAAACAAAGACGGAAAAGCCAATGTAGAAAAAGTGGGAATGCATCTTTTTCATAGAACCAGCTGGTACCACACGATGATCGACATGAATACGTGGAAGTTTATGTTTATTATTTTAACGTTCTATATCAGTATTAATTTTGTATTCGCTTCGGTTTATTACTTCATTGGAATCGAACATCTTGATGGTATTGTGAGCACTGATAGCGAGCTAGTCAAGTTTGGTCAGGCTTATTTTTTTAGTGCACAAACATTTACAACAGTAGGTTATGGGCACATCAGTCCTACAGGTTTTTTAACAAGCGCATTATCAGCTGCTGAGGCTTTAATGGGTTTACTTAGTTTTGCTATTGCTACGGGATTATTTTTTGGACGCTTCAGTAAGCCAACCGCTTTTTTAAAATTTTCACACAATGCAATTATAGCTCCTTATGGCGCAGGAACAGCTTTGATGGTTCGCTTGTCACCGTTTAAAAATACTAATTTTACAGATGCAGAAGCCCAAATGACTTTAGGAATGAGTATCATGGAAAATGGTGTAATGGCTAATAAATTTTATCAATTAGACCTAGAGTTAGCACAAATCAGTGCTCTAACGTTAAGCTGGACATTGGTGCATCCCATCGTCGAGGACAGTCCTCTTTATCGTTTAACTGAAAATGATTTTAAGGCGATTCACGGAGAAATATTAGTTTTCATTAAAACGTTCGATGATATGTTTAGCACTACCGTGGCTACAAGGTCTTCCTACACTTTTGATGAGGTGGTTTACGGCGCTAAGTTTATACCTATGTACGCTCGTAGTGTAGACAACTCAAAAACAGTGTTATATCTCGATAAATTGAACGAATTTACGAAAGTACCACTATCTTAAAATAAATATTTTTTAACAGTTTTAGCCGTTTTAATTATATTTGTTTTACATTTGTTTATCAAATACAGTAAAACGATGAACAATGTAAAAAATGTCTTTAGTATCAAGGATCTTGAAAATCTTTCAGGGATCAAAGCGCATACCATTCGCATTTGGGAAAAAAGGTACAACGTACTTCAGCCCATGCGAACAGATACTAACATTAGATTGTATGATCTAGCAAGTTTGCAGAAATTGTTAAACATCACTCTGCTGCACGAGTATGGTTATAAAATATCTAAAATAGCTTCTTATCCTGAGGAAAAAATCCCTGCCTTGGTTCGTGAAATTGTATCATCAAAAAATGCTAAAAGTCATGCTATTAGCGCTTTTAAAATGGCAATGATGAATTTTGACCAAGAACTTTTTTTAAACACCTATAATTGGCTGATTGAAGAGAAATCTTTTAAAGAAATTTTTCATCAAGTATTTATACCTTTACTAAATGAGCTAGGTTTATTATGGCAAACAGATACAATATCTCCTGCTCATGAACATTTTGTAAGTTATTTAATCAAGCAAAAATTACTTGTAAACTCAGAAAAGTTACAAGAATTAGAGCCAACTAAAAAAGGTAAGGTTTTCGTTTTGTCTCTTCCTATGAACGAAATTCACGAATTAGGGCTCATGTATTTGCATTATGAGATACTACTTAGTGGCTATAAAAGTATCTACTTAGGAGAAAGTATGCCGATTGAAAGTTTAAAAGAACTTAAAAAGCATTTTGAGTCAATTGTATACGTTTCTTTTTTTACTGTTCAACCAGATCGTACCGTGATCAACGAATACGTTCAGGAAATGACCGATGTTTTACTAGATGATAAAACACAATTATGGCTAACGGGAAGGTTAGTAGAGTTTTTAGAACGCAAGAACTTATCAGAGCAGATTACTGTGTATAATTCGATTAAAGAATTAACAGATAATATTGAAAATTTGTTTAACGATTAACTATATTTGCTAGACAAATGAAAAAAAGAATTACAATAATAGGTTCGGGTTTTTCTGCTTTAGCGGCAGCTTCTTATTTGGCTAAAAGTGGCCATGATGTTCATGTTTATGAAAAAAATGATTCAGTAGGAGGTAGAGCAAGACAATTAAAAATCGATGGCTTCACTTTTGATATGGGGCCAAGTTGGTATTGGATGCCTGATGTATTTGACCGTTTTTTTGCTGACTTTGGAAAAAAAACAACAGACTACTATGAGTTAATAAAATTATCACCTGCATACAGAGTCTATTTTGGTGTGGACGAATTTATTGCCATAGCCGATAACTTACCTGAAATAGAAGCTACTTTTGAAAAGATCGAAAAAGGAAGCGGAGCCGTATTGCATGCTTTCATGATGGAGGCGCAAAGCAATTATAACATTGCAATAAAAGATTTAGTATACCGTCCAGGTGTTTCTCCACTTGAATTAGTTACTGTCGAAACAGCGAAAAAAGTAGGTGAGTTTTTTAGTAACATAAGCCGCGATGTTCGTAAGAAATTCAAGAACGAGCAATTAATTCAAATATTAGAATTTCCTGTGCTTTTTCTTGGCGCAAAACCTTCAGACACGCCTTCGTTTTATAGTTTTATGAATTATGCTGATTTTGGTCTTGGAACGTGGCACCCAAAAACAGGTATGTTTGACGTAGTGAAAGCCATGAAAAGCTTAGCCGAAGAACTTGGTGTTGTTTTTCATGTTAACTCAAATATCGAAAAAATTATAGTTGAAAATAAAACTGCAAAAGCCATTGTTGTAAATGGTGAACGAATCGAATCTGATTTGGTTTTAAGCGGCGCCGATTATCATCACACCGAAACTCTACTAGATCAAGAGTACCGTGCGTACTCTGAAAAATATTGGAATAGTCGCGTTTTTGCTCCCTCTTCATTGTTGTTTTATGTTGGTTTTGATAGAAAAATAGATAATATGTCTCATCACGCGTTGTTTTTTGATACTGATTTTTATCAGCATGCAAAAGATATTTATGACGAGCCAAGATGGCCAGATGAACCATTGTTTTATGCCAACTTTCCATCAGTTACTGATTTGAGTGCTGCGCCAGAAGGGATGGAGTCAGCCTTTTTCCTAGTACCATTGGCACCAGGTATAAATGACACTGAAGCCCTACGAGAAGAGTACTTCGAAAAAATAATGAATCGATTTGAGGCTGTAACAAAGCAAAATGTCAAAAAAAATATTATATTTAAAAAGTCTTTTTGTAAAAACGATTTCGTTTCAGAGTACAACTCTTATAAAGGAAACGCTTACGGAATGGCAAATACATTGTTGCAAACTGCTTTTCTTCGTCCTAAACTAAAAAGTAAAAAAGTACGTAACTTATATTTCACAGGGCAATTAACTGTTCCTGGCCCAGGAGTACCTCCTGCATTAATTTCGGGTAAATTAGTGTCGGATTTGATTAATAAACAATTTTTACAAGAATAATATGAAGCAATTATTTGACGATGTTTCTTTTAAGTGCAGTAAGTTAGTAACTAAAAATTACTCTACTTCATTTTCATTGGCAGTGTACATGCTGTCGCCAAGTATAAGAGATGCTATTTACAGCATTTATGGTTTCGTACGTTTTGCTGACGAAATTGTTGATTCGTTTCATGGTTTCGATAAAGAAGTCTTAATTGATGACTTCGAAAAAGAATACTATAAAGCTTATAATTCTGGAATTAGTTTGAATCCAATATTAAATTCATTCCAACAAACTGTGAAAGCCTACAATATCACAGATGATATGGTGCAATCCTTCCTTAAGAGTATGAAATTAGATTTAGTCAAGTCAGATTATCATAGTCAGGAAGAATACGAAGAATACATTTATGGTTCTGCTGATGTGGTTGGTCTTATGTGTCTAAAAGTATTTGTGTCAGGAAACGACAAGCAATATGAAGCTTTAAAGGGAGAAGCTATGCGATTGGGTTCTGCTTTTCAAAAAGTAAATTTTTTACGTGATCTTAAAGACGATAACTTGCTTCTTAATCGCAACTATTTCCCAGGAGTCGATTTGAAATCTTTTGATGAAAATGCCAAAACAGCGATTATCAAAGAGATCGAAGAAGATTTTAGAGTTGCTTATCAAGGAATAGTAAAACTACCTATGGAAGCGAAGTTTGGCGTTTATACTGCATACGTATATTACAAAAAGTTGCTAACTAAACTAAAAAATACACCTTATCACCAAATAGGAACCTCGCGTATCCGAGTTTCTAATTATACTAAAGCAGGACTTTTAGCGCAATCGTTTGTAACCTATAAATTACGTTTAGTTCAATAAGTACAATTTAATAAAAATATAAAACAATGATATCCTTTTTGATTTTTTTAGCAGTTTTCCTTATAATGGAATGCGTTACTTGGCTAACACACAAGTACGTAATGCATGGTTTTATGTGGTATTTCCATGAAGACCATCATCAGCCTAAATACGAGCATCCTTTTGAACGCAATGATATATTTTTTGTCATTTTTGCTATTCCTTCCATTGCACTTTTTTATTTTGGTGCCGAGGCCGGTTTCAATTATTTATTTTTCATTGGTCTAGGTATTTTTGCCTACGGCCTGAGTTATTTTATGATTCATGACGTGTTGATTCATCAACGTTTTAAGTGGTTCAAACACACCAACAACAAATACTTAATTGGTTTGCGTAAAGCGCACAAGGTGCATCATAAAAATATGGGTAAGGAGGACAGTCAAGTTTTTGGGATGCTTTTCGTACCGTTTAAATATTACAAAATGTAAATCTATTAGGGCGTGACCTTTTTAAAATTAGTAAAAAATTTTAAAAAGGTCGGGCTTTACACTCCCGCTTTAATAAACGCGACAAAAAAGTCTTGTTTATTAAGAGCTCCGTTGCAATCCCTCACGCAACACTACTGAGTTTCTATCACTTTCCAATAACATCTCTGATGAAAATATATAAAAAAGAATCTGTCCAGTACGTCAATGCTAGTCTAGAACAATGTTGGTCTTTTTTTTTCAAGTCCACGTAATTTGAAAAAAATTACTCCAAATGATATGGGATTTGAAATTACTGATTATGATGGCAAAACAGTCTATCCAGGTCAGGTAATCCAGTATAAAGTACGTCCGCTTTTTGGCATAACGTTATCTTGGATGACAGTAATTACTGCCGTCAAAGAGAATAGTTATTTCATCGACGAACAACGTTTTGGTCCCTATTCTTTATGGCATCACAAGCACTTTTTTGAATCTACTCCTGATGGTGGTGTCAAAATGACTGACGTCGTGCATTACGGTTTACCGTTAGGTTTTTTAGGACGTATCATGAACACGTTGGTAGTCGAGAATAAGTTAAAAGAGATTTTTGAGTTTAGAGAGAAAGCAGTTGACCAAATGTTTAATAACAAGTAATGAGTAAGGCGGTAGTTTCTTTTTTTTGGTTCCGACGCGATTTAAGATTAGAGGATAACATCGGATTGTTTCATGCTCTAAAGAGTGATTTTCCGGTTATACCTTTGTTTATATTTGATGCTGATATCTTAGATAAATTACCTAAGGATGACGCTCGCGTTAGTTTTATACATCAAAACTTAACTGAAATCAACGAGCAACTTAAGGAAGTAGGTAGTTCACTTTTAATCCAAAACGGAACGACCACAGATGTTTGGGACTCACTCATAGAATCCTATGAAATAAAAG
The DNA here is from genome assembly GCA_963975235.1 of uncultured Flavobacterium sp. GTDB lineage: Bacteria > Bacteroidota > Bacteroidia > Flavobacteriales > Flavobacteriaceae > Flavobacterium. Next base: position 14,024 of record CAXBGV010000007.1, read on the forward strand.
AAGTTTTCTTTAACAAAGATTACGAACCCTATGCTATTGCACGAGATGAAGCAATTTGCCAAATGTTGGAGCAACAAGCCATAGTTTCGTATTCGTTTAAAGATCAGGTTATATTTGAAGAGAAAGAGATAGCGAAAGCAGATGGTTTGCCTTATACGGTGTATACTCCATATAAAAATAAGTGGTTAGAGAACTACAAAAATAATGCTCCTGCACCAGAGTATGATGCTACTGCTTATTATGCTAATTTTTATAAAAGTAGTTTTTCATTATTGTCTTTAGAAAATATTGGATTTACCCAAAGTGCAATAAAAGTAAAGCCCTACACTTTTAAGGGCGTTTCTAATTATGAAGAAACTCGTGATTTTCCTGCTGTAGATGCAACTTCTTATTTGTCTCCTCACTTGCGTTTCGGGACCGTTAGTATTCGCAAAATGGTGAACTACGCTGCTAGATCTAATGAAGTTTTTTTGAGTGAGTTAATTTGGCGTGAATTTTTTATGCAAATACTATTCAGTTTTCCAAAAGTGGTGACGCACAATTTTAAAGCTGCATATGACGGTATTGAGTGGCGCAATAACGAAGATGATTTTAAAAGATGGTGCGAAGGTAAAACGGGCTATCCAATGGTAGATGCTGGAATGCGTCAGCTAAATAAAACGGGATATATGCACAACAGAGTGCGCATGGTCGTTGCTAGTTTTTTATGCAAGCATTTAATGATTCAGTGGCAATGGGGTGAAGCCTATTTTGCTCAAAAATTGTTAGACTACGAACTGGCTGCCAATGTAGGCAACTGGCAATGGGCAGCAGGTACAGGTTGTGATGCTGCTCCTTATTTTAGAGTTTTTAATCCTGAAATTCAACTGAAAAAGTTTGATGAAAAAGGCCGTTACATCCGTAAGTGGATCCCTGAGTTCGATTTAGGCTATGGCGCACCTATGGTAGAACATGCTTTTGCTAGAGACCGAGCTATAGCGACTTATAAGGCAGGAATTACTAAATAATTTTTTCTGCGAGAACAGTTTCAACACTTAAATTATAATATTATAAAGAAAACACAATTGCATACAAGTGCCTATTGTATTTGTCTTTTTTATGAACATTAGATGTAAAATTACCGTTTTTTTATCTTAGATTTTTTTCTACTCAGTTTTTGTACTTTATGTTTCTCGTTGTTAGTAGTCTATAATTCTAGCCCAGATAGCAGTGGCATCCTTTGCTTTTTTTTTTAAAAGGAAAGATAGAACGGATAGCTGGATCAAGCTCCTAATAAAGCTAGGCTATTAATTTATTTAGCATTCCTTTGAAAATAAATCCATGAAAGGGTAATACAGAATACCAGTATAGCTTACCCCAAATGCCTCGTGGTCTAAATGTCGCTGATTGGTACAAGGTGTTGCCTATTATTTTGAATTCTAGCCAGGCTTCACCCGGTAGCTTCATTTCGGCAAAAAGAACTAATTTTCCTTTTTCCTTGTTTGCATACAATACGCGCCAAAAGTCTAATGAGTCTCCAGCATGAATTTCATGTTTGTTGGTTCGGCCTCGTCTAGAACCAACACCTCCGTACAGTTTGTCTATGAAACCGCGTAGATCCCAGAGCCAATCGCCGTAATACCAACCTGTTTCGCCGCCAATAGACCATATTTGATTAATTGTGAATTCCCTATCAATGATTTCCATTTTTCGTCGGTCGATGTAGCAGTCTTTTTTAGGTACTTTTAAATAGGCGGAAATATTAGTTTTGAAGCGGCCACTAACTAAGGAGTCTTTCCAACTAGAGGCCACAGCATCTGTTTCGATTTTGATTAAGGCACGCGACAAAGCCTTGTCGTAACTCATAGGAATGACTCCAAGAAGGGCGTTGATGCGAGTGTCTCTACAAACAACTTCTACTTTCATACTACTAACTAAAGCACTCGCTAACTTGTAGGATGTTGATGTTACAAAATACAACCAGTAGGAGGATAGTTTGGGAGTCATAACTGGCACTGTAAATATCCATCGCTTTAAATTTTTAGCTTTTGCAAATCCCAAAAGCATTTCTTTGTAGGTAAGAATATTAGGTCCTCCAATATCAAAACTTTGATTGTAGGTTGAAGGATTGAGTAGCGACCTTGATAAAAATTCGAGAACGTCTGTAATAGCAATGGGCTGGCATCGTGTGTTAAGCCATTTAGGAGTGATCATCACAGGTAATTTGTTGACTAAATCCCTGATGATCTCGAATGAAGCACTACCAGAACCAACAATAATTCCAGCTCGTAAGGTGGTCATAGCGTAGGTGCCTGAAGTTAATATCTCTTCTACTTTTTTGCGGGATGATAAATGTTTAGATAAGGTGTCATCATTTACAATTCCGCTGAGGTAAATAACCTGTTGCGCTTGTGTTTTGTTAATTTGGGAAACAAAGTTCAATGCCGATTCCTTTTCTAGTTTGTCGTAGTTATCTGCAGAGCTAGACATGGAATGGATGAGGTAATAGGCAGCATCAATATCTTTAGGTATAATTGCTAAGGTTTCTTTCTTTAAGAAATCTACTTCAATCACTGATACGCGCTCCTTATAAGGAAGCGGAACAAAAAAACGATTTATATCTCTTACGCAACACACGATATCGTGACCTTGATCTATTAAAATGGGTAATAGTCTTTTCCCGATATAGCCTGTTGCGCCTGTTAAGAGAATTTTCATCGTATTGTGTTTTTAGTTTAGCTCAATTTATTCGAAATTAAGCTTATAAATTCTTTTCTGGTTTTGTTTTTTTCAAACGCACCTGTAAAAGACGATGTGGTAGTGAATGAGTTTTGTTTTTCGATACCACGCATTTGCATGCACATGTGTTGTGCTTCAATTACAACTGCGACACCAAGAGGCTCCAAGGCTTCTTGAATACAGTCTTTTATTTGATCAGTCAATCGTTCTTGAACTTGCATTCTTCGGGCAAAAGCATCAACAATTCTCGGTATTTTACTTAATCCTACGATCTTTCCGTTAGGAATATAAGCTACGTGTGCTTTACCAAAAAATGGTAGCATGTGGTGCTCACACATAGAGTAAAGCTCTATGTTTTTTACTACAATCATTTGGCTGTGATCCTCAGTAAAAAGAGCTCCTTTAAGTATTTCTAATGGATCTAACGCGTATCCGTGTGTTAAAAACTGCATAGCTTTTGCAACTCGTTCTGGTGTTTTCTCTAAACCTTCTCTTGTAACATCTTCTCCTAAACCGTGAATAATGGTTTTGTAATTTTCTGCTAATATAGCAGTTGTTTCTGCGTTATATTGCTCTTTCTTTTCGTAGTTTTTCATTTCTTTAATCATGTGCTTGCTTCTGCTATTGTGAGAGATAATTATATTTTAAAAGTGACAATTCCGTAATCCATTTCAAAAACCTGTCCTGAAATTGATTTTGCTTTATCTGATATTAAGAAGTCTGCCATATCAGCTACTTCTGATGGTTTAAGATATCCTTTCATTGGGTGTCGTTCGATCATCATGTCTTTCATGCGATCATTACGTAATATATTAGCAGATAAGGAAGTTTCTGTAATGGTAGGTGCAATGGCATTGATACGAATTGTCGATGCTAATTCAGCTCCTAATGTTTTAACCAAGCCTTCAACACCAGCCTTTGCTGTAGCTATACTAGCATGAAACGGCATTCCAAGTTTTGCTGCAACTGTACTAAATAGCACAATAGATGGATTTGTTCCTTTTTTCAAGGCAGGCAAATACTTTTGTATCGTTTTTACAGCTCCAATAACATTAATTTCAAAATCATTTCTGAAATCATCGATGCTTAAATTACCTATTGGTTTTAGGTTAATAGATCCTGGGCAATAAATTAAAGTATCTACATTTTCAATTTCCGGAAGTGCATCATGTAGGATGTCTAATGGAAAATGTTTCAAATTAGGATGTGTGATTTCTGGTGCATTTCTGCTGATATTATAAATGTAGTTATTTTCTAACTGCTGTAATAAAATAGCGCTTCCTATCCCTTTACTACCACCTACTATTACTATGTTTTTCATAATCGTTTATTAATGTGCCAAGAGACTAGCGCTTGGATATTTTATTATTATTTATTTGTCTTTGCATTGTGCATTTAAAACGTCCCTCAGTGAAGTTACGTAGTTTTTCGTGTTTTGTTTTTCTGCCTTGAACTCGAGCTCTCCACATCCTAAAGCTGGATGGTTTCATCTCTGCTCGCATTAAGTCGATCACTTCTTGCTCTTTAAGACCAAACTGCATATGGATTGCTTCAAAAGTAGTACGGTCCTCCCACGCCATTTCTATAACACGGTCTTTTTCTAGATCAGTTAAGTGTGCTGCCACCATTTTTTAATATTTTAAATAATCATTTACTTTTATCTCCGCTTTCAAATCGAACATAAGGTTGTACAAACCAAAGAAAGTTCGATTGATATAAATAAAATGCTTGGAACCGCGGTTTCCATTCATTTTTTTCAAATTGGTATCGTTTGCAAAACGCTCCCCTAATTTTGCGATATTTTCAAAGAATATTTCATCAGAAAAATCGAAACGCTCTGACTGAAAAGGTTGCGTAAACAGAGACAGTAAATCGTGAAACATTTGTGTAAAATAAGCAATCTCCTCTTTCGTATCGTCTGTTCGTAAAATCTCTAGATTGAAAAGTTTTTCTTTGAATAGTGCTTTGTTGTCTATTACGTTTTTATCAATAAGTTCGAAATAGGGTACATAGAAGTCATTAGGAATGCTCTTCATACAACCAAAATCTAACGCTACGAGCTGGTTTTTCTCATTGATCAGAAAATTTCCTGGGTGTGGATCTGCATGTACTTTTTTCAATACATGAATTTGATACATATAAAAATCCCACAATGCTTGCCCAACTTTATTCGCCACGATTGGATCAGAATTCTTGAATTCAGATAAGTGAACACCAGTCATCCAATCCATGGTAATTATTTTCTCAGATGAATACTCAGGATAGTACTCTGGAAAAATTAGGTTTTCTATTTTTTTACAAGCAGCTACCACTTCCTGACTTTGCTTTAATTCTAACAAATAGTTTGTTTCTTCAATCAATTTGTCTTCTACTTCCTTAAAGTATTTATCTGAGTCTTTGCCTTGTAAATTAAACATTCGAATAGCAATAGGTTTAACCAAAGCTAGGTCAGATGAAATGCTATTAGCAACTCCTGGGTATTGAATTTTAACTGCTAATTTTTTATTGTTTTTAACAGCCAAGTGCACTTGTCCAATACTTGCAGCATTAACTGAATTAGGATTGAACTCATCAAAAATTTCGTAAGGCGTTTTTCCGAAATTATTTTTGAAAGTCTTTAAAACTAATGGTGCTGAAAGAGGTGGAACAGAAAATTGAGATAATGAAAATTTTTCTACATAAGCTTGTGGCAAAAAATTCTTATCCATGCTTAACATTTGCGCTACCTTTAATGCACTACCTTTTAAACTTTTGAGTCCGTCGTATATGTCTTCGGCGTTGCTTTCATTTAGTTTGTCACGGGTCAAATCAGAGTTAACTATTTTTTCTCCATAATATTTTAAATAATTCACACCTACTTTTGCTCCTGTTTGTACCAGCTTTGTAGCTCGTTCAATTTTGGATGTTGGAATATAATCGATTGTTTTCATTTAGTTTTTTTGTGTTTTTTCTTTGAAAATAAATTTTCCAAAGTCAATAAGGCTGTTGATAGGCGCTATATTCATTAAGTCGAAGCTTAGTTTCACTGATTTCTCTATATAGATATCTGTTTTCTCAAAAGCTGCTGATCCATCTTCCATCCAGAATTTTAAAGTGAATAAAAACTGAACCCATGCACTTTCCTGAATGGCCTTTTCTTGCAGTTCTTGAAGTTTGTCTTGCTCAATCAGAATTTCATCAGTAGTAATCTCTGCGATGTAATTTTTAAAACTAGTTCGCAAACTAGCTAATTGCATCAAGTTCTTCAGCTGGTTCTTATTTTGTTTCAAACTCATAAGTACATAACTACGATTAGCAGTCAAGAGCTCAAAAAAGGTAAAGTAAAAACTTAACAACTTACTTTTCATATCGTAGGTTTCGTAATTAGCATCTTTTTGAATTAGTTCAACCGTTTTTTCAAAAAACATGTCATATATTACAGTCTCAATATTTTCTAGATTACCAAAAAAACTGTAGAATTCAGCTTCGGTAAAATCATTCATTTTAGTAAAGAGATATACTGACTTAGGCTTCTCGTTATGTTCTAAAGTATAGTTCATATACATAGATACAATAGATTCTTTTGTTATTTTAGATTTCTT
>CAXBGV010000008.1:0-20177 GCA_963975235.1 uncultured Flavobacterium sp.
CTGCATCGAGGACTATGCGGCTTAAAAAAAAGCACCAATGCGGTTTATTACGTTGGTGCTTTTCGTTATACTTATAAATTTAATTTAAAAGTTTTCCTTTTGCAAATAATTTTAGGATCAAAGTTTTTCCAGATCGCATGTATAGCATGGTTGTCTGCAAGTTCAGGTGTTCTAATACAGTTTTCGATTCCTTTCTCTTTAAAAGTAGTATGGTATTCCTTAAAAATAATAGCATGTGCTCCTTTACTTTGATAATCAGGATGAACACCAATTAGGTAAAAACACACATCTTTACTGTTGCTGCGAGCGTTTAATAGATGATAAAACCCAAAAGGGAATAGTTTACCATTGGCTTTTTGTAATGCTTTAGAAAAGCTTGGCATTACGATGGCAAAAGCTACTAAGTTATGGTCTTTATCTTCTACAAATTTAATGTATTCCGGATTGATGAAGCTAATGTATTTTTTCTTGAAATACTCTTTTTGGATATCTGTAATTGGTACAAAAGAAGATAAACTTGCATAAGAGGCGTTGAACAAATCAAACATTTTATCTACGTAAGGCAAAACATCTTTGGTTTTTTTAAAGTTCAACTCTTTTAAACTATACCGTCTTTTTATTAACTCTTGCGCTTTGTCAAAATGCTCTAATTTTACATTATCGAAAGGAAATTTACTTTCGATATATTCTTTCTCGGTCACATAGCCTAGTTTTTCAAAATGAGTAGCGTAGTACGGATGGTTGTACCAAGTAATCATTGTACCAAGTTGGTCGAATCCTTCAGTTAATACACCAACCTTATCAAGATTAGAAAATCCCATAGGTCCTTCGACATATTCCAAATTGTTTTTGCGTCCAAGTTCATATACTTTTTCTAAAAGTGCCTTGGTGACTTCGATATCGTTAATGACATCAAACCAACCAAATCGGACTTTCTTTTTTTGTTGATCGTTTATTTCACTCCAATTTACTATGGCAGTAATACGACCAGCTATTTTATTATCCTTATACGCAAGGTAAAAATAGGCCTCTGCATTTTCAAAAGCAGGGTTCTTAGTTTTGTCAAATGATTCTAATTCATCAGCAATAATTGGTGGTACCCAAAATTCATTGTTTTTGTAGAGCGAAAAGGGGAATTTAATATATTCGGTAAGTTCCTTTTTAGTTTTTGCTTCTTTAATTGTAATCATTATATATTATTAAGATGTGTTTTTTTATTCGATTGCGTCTTTACGTTTTTTGTCTTTCTTTTCTACTTTCTTTTCGGATTCAGATGGTTTTTTACCTTCTTTATCTAAATTTATTCTCACCTCTTTGTAATTAGCATCGTATCGCCATGAAAAACCAATACCGCCATATAAAACAGTTGGAGTGTCTTTAAAGTTTCTGCTAATAGAAGCATCTATTTGCATGTCTTTATTTAATAAGAAAGCAGCTCCTCCACGAACTATTGCATCACTGTAAAAATCACTCTTGTATCCTTGATTCTCAATAAATCCCGACCATTTTTCATTTATTCCTTTTGTCAAAGTTATGGCGTATCCATAACTTGGAAAATCTGTGGTGATGTAATCAGCAATTATATTGGTCACAAAAACCCAAGAACCATCACCCAAGTGATTTTGAGTAATCAGCATGATCTTGGGAGAGATATCTGGATTTGCAGAAAAGTAATAAGGATTATTTTTCATGGTAAAATTGGCACCTGCATAGATAGAAACCGCAGGAACAAGCTGCCTCCAATTGAATTTTTGATTGGCCTTCCAACTATAAAGATTAATTTTTTTTTCGTAATTTTTGAATGGATCATAAATTAAAAATTTTGCACCCAAAACAGTTTGTTTCAGTCCAGCCTTAGTGGTGGTGCTAAAATCTGTCACATAATCTGCGTTTTGGTACTGTAGGTTTCCTATTATTTCTAAACGCTCCATGAATGCACCATAACGCAAAGTTAAATCGGCACCAAAACCTTTTGCATCATACCCCAATAAGGAGTGGTTTTCGTGTATTGCAAATAATCCCGTCTCAACTTGAATCACTGATTTGCCTACAGCGAAAGCTGACATTGTTACACCGGGTCTATTGGAGTTTATTTGATCTGTATGTTGTGCGTTGCTTAAACTAGTAAACATACTGAGTACACAAATGGCTATAAAATTTAATTTTGACATATACTTTATTTCAGTTTAAAAGGGTTTGCACATACCAAATGTACTATAATTTATCATTTATTTAAGAATCATATTTTAATTTTGTCCTTTAGATTCGAGTTTGATTCCTTAATTTTGCTTAAAATTATTTAACTATGGAAACGGCTTCATTTACTGGTATTGTTAAAACTATCTTTTATATTCTGATGTTTTACTACGTTTTTAAATTTTTAGCAAAAATATTTTTGCCAATAGTCGTGAAAAAAGTGGTTCAAAAAGCGGGAGAAAATTTTCAGCAACAGCAGCAACATGCACAAAATAATTCTTGGGAAAAAACCAATACAAAAGACGAGATAATTTATACTACTGCAAATACCAAGAATCCAAAAGAAACGAAAAAAGTGGGAGATTACGTTGATTACGAAGAAATAGATTAATTTTGGCCCAATGAGTACACGTTTTTTTAAATTAAAAATTAGCAATTGAAAATAGTAAATAAGTTTTATCCGCATCTTTTAGCCCTTCTTGGCTTTGTTATTGTTTCTTTAATTTATTTTTACCCCGTACTACAAGGGAAGCAAATTTTTCAGTCCGATATTGCTCAATATACTGGAATGGCTAAAGAGCAAAATGACTTTAGAGCTACTGATCATGTTGAGCCTTACTGGACTAACAGTGCTTTTGGAGGGATGCCAACGTATCAGCTTGGTGCTAAATATCCGTATGATTTTATTGGTGGCTTAGATGATGTTTTGCGTTTTTTACCACGCCCTGCTGATTATTTATTTTTATACTTTTTAGGCTTTTATGGATTATTATTAGTTTTAAAAGTCGATCCTTTAAAGGCTTTCTTTGGAGCAGTAGCTTTTGGTTTTTCGACCTATCTGATTATAATTTTAGGTGTAGGTCATAATGCCAAAGCGCATGCAATTGCTTACATGCCTATGGTAATTGCGGGTTTTGTTCTAGTTTTTCGACAAAAATATGTTCTTGGAGGATTGGTTACTATGTTTGCTACTGCATTAGAGATTAATGCAAATCACTTTCAAATGACCTATTATTTGCTGATTTTTTTATTGATTTTATCAGTTTATTTCACAATTGTAGCAGTTAAAGAAAAAGAATTTAGGCCGATGTTAACCTCTTTTGGTGTTTTAGCTGTTGCAGGTATTTTTGCAATTGGCGCAAATGCAACCAATCTCTTAGCTACAGCTGAATATGCTAATTTTAGTACTAGGAGTAAAAGTGAATTAACTTTTAATCCTGATGGTTCTCAAAGCACCACAAGTACCGCGATGACCAGAGATTATATTACTGAGTATAGCTATGGAATTGCAGAAAGTTTCAATTTAATCGCTCCACGTCTTTTTGGAGGATCCAATCGGGAGGCTGTAGGGACTGATAGTAGCATGTACAAATTTATGGTAGGGCAAGGCGTTCCCGAAGGTCAAGCAGCTGATTTTGCTTCAGGTTTACCTACTTACTGGGGAGACCAACCGATAGTGGCAGCACCTGCATACATTGGAGCCGTTGTTTTCTTCTTAGCGGTATTAGCTTTGTTTATAGACGATCGAAAAATCAAATACGTATTCTTATCAGGAGCACTTATGGCATTAGTATTATCGTGGGGTAAAAACTTCCCTACTTTAACTGACTTTTTTATTGACTATGTTCCCATGTACAATAAGTTTAGAGCAGTTTCATCAATTCAAGTTATTCTTGAACTTTGTTTTCCTGTATTGGCAATAATGGGACTGCAATCTTTTTTTAAGATTGATAAAGAAATACGATGGAAATCCCTTTGGCAGCCTGCTGCAGCTTCACTAGGGCTTGTAGTACTATTGTTCTTGAGTAAAAGTATGTTTGATTTTAATGGTGCTAATGATAGTTATTACACAGAGAGTTATGGCCCTGGATTTGTAGATGCTCTTAAAGCAGATAGGAAAAGTTTATATAGTGCTGACTTGTTACGATCTGGTTTTTTTATCTTGATCGCTGCAGCCGTATTATGGCTTTTTATAAAAAATAAATTAGCTCAAAAAACGGCGATAATTTTGGTGGGTTTATTAATGGTATCAGATCTGTTTTTTGTAGATAAAAATTATGTTTCATCAAAAGACTTCGTTAGTAGTCGAGAAGTAGAATTACCGTTTAGAGAAACAGAAGCTGATGGATTGATATTGCAAGATACTTCGCATTATCGAGTGTTTGAAGTAAGCGGAAACTTTTCAAGTGCACGTGCATCCTATTTTCATAAATCGATAGGAGGTTATCATGCCGCTAAGCCTCGACGTGTTCAGCAATTATTTGATTATCAAATTTCAAAAAATAACTTGGAAGTTTTAAACATGTTAAATGTAAAATATGTTATTCAGACCGATAAGGAAGGAAAAGAGTTTCCAACGATTAATCCAGATGCAAATGGTAACGCTTGGTTTGTAAACGATGTAAAAATTGTTAATAAGGCCAATGACGAAATGAAATTATTGGATCGCATTGACACTAAAAAAGCAGCTATTTTTAATGTACACTTATATGGTGCTAAATTTAAGAATGCTCGTTTAAAAAGAAATTTAGATACGACAGGAACTATTTCGATCCAAGTGTATAAACCTAATTATATCAAATACAGTTCTGATAATAAAAAAGAAGGTTTGGCTGTTTTTTCTGAAATTTATTACAAGAATGGATGGAACGCCTATGTTGATGGAGAGAAGACGTCACATTTTCCGGTAGATTATGTTTTAAGAGCTATGATGGTGCCGGCAGGTAAGCATACTATCGAGTTTAAGTTTGAACCCGAGGTGATTCAAACAGGTAGTATCATCACGATTATTAGCGGTATTGGAATGATGTTACTTTTAGCGGGAGGTATTTATTTTGAAAGAAAAAACAAAATGAATTAATTTTTAGTTGGACATGCACCAAAATCTCTAGAGAAATAATAACTCATTTCTCAACCCTAAAAATCATCCTCATTGAAAGCAGAAAACAAAAAAGTCTTAATTATTACCTATTATTGGCCACCTGCTGGTGGACCGGGTGTGCAACGTTGGCTCAAATTTGTAAAGTACTTACCTGAATATGGCATTGAGCCAATTGTTTATATTCCTGAGAACCCAACATATCCTATCGTGGATGTCAACTTGGTAAAAGAAGTATCTGATAAAGTAAAAGTAATAAAACAACCAATATTTGAACCGTATCAATTAGCCTCTTTTTTGTCTAAAAACAAAACAAAAAAGATGAATTCAGGGATTATACCAAACAAGAAAAAGCAACAATTCTTAGATAAAGTATTGCTATGGATTAGAGGAAATTTGTTTATTCCAGATGCCCGATGTTTTTGGATAAAGCCCTCGATATCTTATTTAGAAAAATATATAGTTGACAATAAAATTGATACTATTATAACCTCAGGCCCACCACATAGCTTACATTTAATTGGCTTAGGACTAAAAAATAAATTAGACCTAAAGTGGTTTGCTGATTTTCGCGATCCGTGGACCACCATTGGATACCACAAAACGTTGCGATTGTCGCGTTTTGCTGAAAAAAAACATAAGAAATTAGAGCATAAGGTTTTGAACACCGCTGATACAATTATCGTAACTAGTGCTACTACAAAAACCGAATTTCAAGCTCTTACCACAAAACCTATTTCAGTTATTACAAATGGTTATGACGTCGAAAGTGTTGATGTACAGGCTATAGATGTTAAATTCAGTTTGGCTCATATAGGATCGTTTCTGTCCGATCGAAATCCGCTTGCTCTTTGGCAAAGTTTAGTAGAACTTTCTACTGAAATTCCAAGTTTCAAAAGCGATTTAGAAATCAAGTTGATAGGAGCGGTAAGTCAAGAAGTGTTAGATACTATTAATCGCTTTGAACTTATGGCATACACCAATAATTTGGGTTATGTTTCACATGCGGAGGCAATTGCTCATCAAAGGAGGTCTCAAGTGCTTTTGTTGATTGAAATTGACTCTGTGGATACAAAAAGTATCATTCCAGGAAAATTATTTGAGTATATGGTATCTAATAGGCCTATAATAGGTATTGGTCCAAAAGATTCTGATTTTGCCGAAATAATAAAGAGCACGAATACTGGTGTATTTTTTGAGTACGATGAAAAAGAGCGGTTAAAAAGTGTAATTTTGACATTTTATAATCAATTTTTGAATGGTACATTACAATCTAACGGTGTAGGTTTGCAAAAATATTCAAGAAAAAATTTAACCAAGGAATTAGTTGATCTACTAATTAAATAGAATAAAAATAATAGTTAGCTTAAAATGGGTATAGTATTAAATCAGTCTTTAAAGAATACAATAATTACTTATGTTGGTTTTGGGATTGGTGCAATAAATACAATTTTTTTGTATCCTTATTTTCTTGGAGCCACGTATTATGCTTTAACTAACTACATATTATCTGCTAGTAGTATTGTAATGCCCTTACTGGCTTTTGGGATGCAAAATACTTTGGTCAAATTTTATTCGCAATGTAAAACCGAAGAGGAGGAAGATCGCTTTTTATCCCTTTCCGTTTTTTTTCCTTTAGTATTATCAATCCCTCTCTTATTAATTGGATGGATGTTCTTTGATGAAATAGCTGCTTATTTATCAAAAGAAAATCCTATCGTAAAAGATTACTTATGGCTCATTCCTTTTACGGGCTTGTGCATGGCTTATTTTGAAATATTTTATGCATGGGCTCGTGTTCATATGCATTCAGTTTTTGGTAATTTTGTAAAGGAAGTAGGCTTACGTGCGTTTTCATTACTTGCTTTAATAGGTATTTATTACGACTTGATTACGGTTATTCAGTTTGTTTATGTAACTGCAGCAATTTACTTTTTAGCTTTGGTAGTAACCATGCTTTATGCATTTTATCTTAAAAAGCCTCGCTTTCAACTAGAACTTCCGCACAACTTTAAAGATATTATTGTCTATACTTTTTTTATAATTTTATCTGGAAGTGTAGCCACCTTATTACTTGATATTGATAAGATCATGCTTAATCAATACATTAAAATAGAGAACATAGCGTATTACTCCATTGCTACTTATATTGCTTTAGTTATCTCAGTACCTAGTAGAGCGATGCACCAAATTGTATATCCTATTACTGCTAAGTTAATGCATGAGAACAAGCAAGAGGAATTAAATGATTTGTACAAAAAGACATCAATTAATCTTCAAATTGTGGGTGGTTTTGTGATGTTGTGCATTTTTGTCAATATCAATCAATTGTATGACATGATTCCTAAGGAGTATGGCGGCGGCGTTTGGGTTGTTTTTATGATTGGATTGTCAAAGTATTTTGACCTTATTCTAGGAAATAATAATGCCATCATTTTTAATACTAAATATTATCGTGCAGTATTGTTCTTAGGAGTAGTATTAGTGTTATTGACGGTGGTTTTAAATATGATATTTATTCCGCTTTATGGGATATTAGGATCTGCTTTTGCAACCTTACTATCTATTACTTTATATAGTTTAGCTAAATTAATGTTTGTGGTAAAGCGTTTGCATTTATTTCCTTTTACGAAGCAAACTATTTATTCTATAGTTCTTACGTTTGCTCTATTCCTCGTATTTTATTTTTGGGAGTTCTCATTTAATCCTATAATTGGGATTGGTCTTAAATCTGTATTGGTTGCCTTAACCTATGTTTATCTGAACTATAAGTTTGTATTGTCCTCTCAAATTAATCAGGTTATTGATGATTTGCTATTAAAAATTAAACGTAATTAAGATTTGTACTCGTGTTATATTATATTTAAAATCACTAATTCTGGGTATTGACTCCCATCAACAGTAGTAGTATCTTCGTGAAATAAAATTAACTAATTATTTACGATTCTAAAACGCTATGAAAAGTGAACAGTTTATTAATGAGGATGATTGGAATAATTACCTATCAATTTTATCTGTAAAACTAAAAAATGGTTTTATTATAGAAGAGAAAAACGATAAATTACCATTCACTGTTTTATCCAAGAAAAATAAAAAACTGAACTATAATCGAAATTTGTTACTTTGTTGTATCACCTTTGGATTATGGTCATTCGCTTGGTTTTATTTGCTATTAAGAGCAAGTAAAAAGAAGAAAATATTAATTGCTATTGACGAAGACGGAAAAACTTTTGTAGAAAGTTGCTACTAATTTTTGTCAATGTAAAGTATTATCTCGGTAGGGAGATAAGATACACGGCCTACCAAAAATAATTTGAACATAGTTTTTTGAAGAAAGCAGAAAAATAGTATCTATTTTTCTGCTTCTTTTTTACAAGACTTCTTTTAAGTAAGCTCCAGTAATTGATTTTTTGTTTTTAGCTATTTCTTCTGGTGTCCCTACTGCTAGTAATTGCCCACCATTTTCGCCTCCTTCTGGTCCCAAATCAATAATCCAATCACCACATTTTATTAAATCAAGGTTATGCTCTATTACTAATATAGAGTGTCCTTTATCGATTAAAGCTTCAAATGAAGCTAGTAATTTTTTGATGTCATGAAAGTGTAAACCCGTGGTAGGTTCATCAAATACAAAAAGTGCTTTATCTTTAGTAGCGCCTTTCACTAAGAAAGAGGCAAGTTTAATACGTTGTGCTTCTCCACCAGATAAGGTAGAAGAAGACTGTCCCAATTGTACATATCCTAAACCAACATCTTGTAACGGTTTTAGTTTTTGGGTTATTTTGGCTTGTTTATTGGTTTCAAAAAAAGCTACTGCGTCATCAATTGTCATTGTAAGGACGTCATGTATGCTTTTGTTGTCAAAGGTAACCTCTAACACTTCTTTTTTAAATCGTTTGCCATGGCAAGTTTCGCATGGTAACTGCACATCTGCCATAAAAACCATCTCTACGTTGATAGATCCCTCTCCTTTGCAAGTTTCGCAGCGACCACCATCGACGTTAAAGGAAAAATGCTTGGCTTGATAGCCTCTTATTTGTGATAGCTTTTCTTTAGAAAATAAATCTCTGATGTCATCATATGCTTTAATGTACGTAACAGGATTGGAGCGTGAGCTGCGACCAATAGGATTTTGATCTACATACTCTATGTGTTTTATTTGCGAATAAGATCCGGAAATCTCAGTAAACTGACCTGCTTTTTCTCCAACGTTCTCCAGCTTTTTTTGCATGGCAGGAAAAAGAATTTTCTTTATAAGCGTACTTTTTCCACTACCAGATACTCCGGTGATTACGGTTAAAACATCCAGCGGGAAAAGAACATCTATATTTTGAAGGTTGTTTTCGCGGGCTCCTTTTATTTCAACAAAGTTCTTATACTTCCTACGCTTTTTAGGAACAGCGATTTTTTCTTCTCCGTTAAGGTATTTTGCTGTCAATGAGTCACATTTTAAAATTTCTTCATAAGTACCTTGGGCAACTAATTTTCCGCCGTATGTTCCAGCTTCTGGTCCAATGTCGATAATCATATCTGCGGCTTTCATGATATCTTCGTCATGTTCTACCACAATAACGGTGTTGCCTAAATCACGAAGAGATAGCAATACTTTTATTAATCGTTCTGTATCCTTAGGGTGTAAACCAATACTTGGCTCATCAAGGATGTACATTGACCCAACTAAACTGCTTCCTAGAGAGGTTGCTAAATTAATACGTTGCGATTCACCCCCAGACAAGGAAGCTGAATTTCTGTTTAAAGTTAAGTAGTCCAATCCTACCTCAGTCAAGAAGGATAACCGGTTGTTTATTTCAACCAATAAACGTTTCGCTATTTGTTTTTCATATTCGTCTAATTCTAAATTCTTAAAAAAAGTAACGAGATGTTTAATAGGTAAATCGACTAATTCTGAAACTGTTTTTGAATTTATTTTTACATATGATGCTTCTACTCGTAAACGTTTTCCTTTGCAAGAATGGCATTTAGTTTTTCCACGATAACGAGAAAGCATTACGCGATTTTGTATTTTATAATTTTTTTCCTCAAGTTCCTTAAAAAAATCATTTAAACCTTGAAAGTAACTATTTCCTGTCCATAGCAGCTCTTTTTGAGCGTCAGATAGTTCATAAAATGGTTTGTGAATAGGAAAATCAAACTTATAAGCATTATTTACTAATTCGTCTCTAAACCATCCCATACTGTCGCCTCGCCACGGAAAAATTGCATTTTCATAGATTGATAAAGTGGTGTTGGGTATCACTAATTCACTATCGATCCCAATGATATTACCATAACCTTCGCAAACGGGACAAGCTCCGTAGGGATTGTTAAAACTGAATAAATGAACATTTGGCTCTAGAAAAGTAATACCATCTAATTCAAAATTATTGGAATATTCAAATCGTTGAGAAGTATTTAACTCTTGTAAATAACAAATACCTTTTCCTTCATAAAAAGCAGTCTGAACTGCGTCTGCTAGTCTATTATAGAACTCTTCCTCTTCTTTAACTACAATTCGGTCGATGATTAAAGTCGTTTTTTTAGGATCTAATTTGTGTTGGTCAATTTCATCTAAACGAATCATTTTGTCTCCTACAAGAATTCTTGAGAACCCTTGTTGTAGCAATACTTTTAATTTATCCTCAAGTTTGCGTCCTTTTTCAAGGTGAATGGGAGTTAGTAGTAACCATTTACTCTCGAGGGGTAGTTTTTGTACATCAGCTATAACATCAGTAACGGTGTTTTTCTTTACTTCTTTTCCGGAAATCGGAGAAAACGTTCTTCCAACTCGGGCGAACAGAAGTTTCATATAATCATAAATCTCTGTAGATGTTCCCACAGTTGATCGAGCATTAGTAGTATTCACTTTTTGCTCTATAGCTATTTCCGGTGCTACTCCTTTAATGTAGTCTACATCTGGTTTATTTACTTTTCCTAGAAACTGTCGTGCATATGAAGACAGGCTTTCTACATATCTTCGTTTACCTTCTGCATATAAGGTATCAAATGCTAATGATGACTTTCCTGAACCAGATAGACCTGTAATAACAACTAGCTTATTTCTAGGGATAGCGACGTCTATATTTTTTAGATTATGCATTCGAGCCCCTTTTATTATTATATTTTTTTTTGGATCTATTTTGGAAAAGTCGCTTTGCATAAAAAATAATGGATTTTTACAAAAGTAATCAATTTTCAGCAGAGAAGTAAGGATGAACAAATCATAAACTTTATCAAATACATTCTCCCACAGTTAGCAAAAGTATGGTTGTTAGTTAAAAAGGATTGTTTAATATTATTTTTTAACTAGATATTTTAAGTTTAAATTTGTGAGACCTACCACTTTTAAACAGCATAACTTGAAAACAAAATTAACTTTACTATTTTTTATTCTCTTTGTTAACGGTTTTTCTCAAGATTTACCTCCAATAGTTAACTATAGCCCTACTACCTATGGCGCTGGTAATCAAAATTGGATGGTTGGGCAGGATCAAAATCAGTTTCTTTACTTTGCGAATAACGATGGCCTATTGGAGTTCAATGGTTCTTACTGGAAATTGTATCCTTCACCTAATGAAACAATACTTCGTTCTGTGAAAGTGATTGGTGACCGGATTTACACCGGAAGTTATATGGAGTTTGGTTATTGGATTCGTAAAAGTAACGGATTATTACAATACCATTCATTGAGTTCTGCAATTCGTTCTAGTTTATTAGACGATGAACAGTTTTGGAATATTATAGCTTATGATGGTTGGATTGTTTTTCAGTCCTTAAATAGGATTTATATCTTCGATACAAAAAAAAGAACTTTTAAAATTATAGCACCTTCAGCGCCTATTGTAAAATCATTTAGTACCAGTAATGGTGTTTACTACCAAGTAAGTAGCCAAGGACTGTATGAGATAGAAGGAGGCAGGGGTAAACTAGTATCTGCACATCCAGTATTGCAAAAAAGTCATATCGTTAACGGGTTTTATAGAGATGAGGGTTTACTTATTTCTACGCAAACAGCTGGTTTTTATCAGTTAAATGGTTCAGTGCTATCAAAATTTAGTACTGAAATTGATACGGAATTAGAAGATGGTAGTATTTATAGTTGTGAAGGACTATCAAATGATAATTTTGCCGTGGGGACGGTTTCTAATGGTATCTACGTTGTAACCAAAGAAGGAAAGAAAAAATATCATATCACGCAACGTAAAGGATTAAGTAATAATACCGCTTTGTCCTTGTTCGAAGATTTTGAAAAAAATCTGTGGGTAGGACTTGATAACGGAATCACTTGTATTAATATGCAATCTCCTATTCAAAGTTTTGTTGATAATTCGGGAGATTTAGGAACGGTTTACACCTCTAAACTGTTTCAAGGTGATTTGTATGTTGGAACTAATCAGGGTTTATTTTATAAAAAATACAAGAGCAATGAACCATTTCAGTTTATTAAAGGAACAAAAGGTCAAGTTTGGTCTATTTTTAGTTATGATGATACTCTTTTTTGTGGTCACGATAAAGGGACCTTTGTAATAGCAAAAGGGCTTGCTGTAAATATATTTTCTGATTCTGGTACTTGGAAATTCACCTCTGTTCCGGGCAATAGTGACAAACTTCTTCAGGGGAATTATTATGGTATTTCAGTCCTCGAAAAAGTAGGTAATCAATGGCGTTTTAGAAATAAAATTAAGGGATTTGATTATTCATCTAAGTACTTAGAAATAACTAAAAATGCTGAAATTTTTGTAAGTCATGAATACAAAGGCATATTTAGGATTTTGGTAGATAAATCATTGCGATCTACCATAAAATATAGTACCTACAACAATCCTACTAAAGGAAAAAATGCAAGTCTTGTTAAATTTAATAATTCGATTTACTATGCTTTCAAGGGAGGTGTTTTTAAACTGAATGAAAAGACAAAGCGTTTTGAAAAAGATGCTGTGCTTAGTTCTGTTTTCGAAAAAGATCAATATACATCAGGAAAAATGATTGTAGATGATTCAAATAAAATATGGTTATTTTCAAAAAACTATATCAACTATTATTCGGCAACTAAGTTTAGTGATCAACTTAAAAAAAACAGTATTCCTATTCCTGTATCTCTGACTAATTCCATGCTAGGCTATGAAAACATTACTCAATTATCACCGTTTACTTATTTTTTTGGAACTACAGATGGATATTACGTAATGAATATTAACGACTTAGTATTTAAGAATTACAAGGTCTTGATCAATAGTGTAACATCAAACTTTTTAGACGGAGAAACACGCAGTAGTTCGATTAGCGAAATTGGTAGTTTTAATTATCGAGAAAATAATATTAATATATTTTACAGTGTTCCAGAATACAACAAGTATATCACAGTAGAATATCAATATATCTTGGAGGGATTTCAGAATCAATGGACAGATTGGAATAGCAAGGCATCGGTAAGTTTTAAAAATTTACCTTCAGGCGATTATGTTTTTAAGGTAAAAGCCAAGTTTGCTAATTCTAATCTAGACAGCAACGCAGTTTATCAATTTTCAGTTCTTAAACCTTGGTATTTTACTAATACGGCTTTGGTGATCTACTTTGTTTTAGCTGTATTTTTAATTCGATTTGGTCATGGTTATTATAATAGATATTATCAAAGACAAAAAGAAAAGCTTATTGAAGAGAATAATTTGCTACTCGAAATTAAAGAGTTAGAAAATGAGCAGCAGATGATGCGTATGAGAAACGAACAGTTATCGCAAGATGTTGATACGATTAATAAAGAGCTTGCTGCTTCGACGATGAGTTTGCATGGTAAAAATGAATTGCTAGAATTTATTAAAGCCGATTTGAAAAAGACAAATGCCGATGATAACCGAAGTATCAAGACAGTCATTAGCACCATTAATAAGAACATAACAGGTAAAGATTCTTGGACTGTTTTTAAGGAAGCTTTTGAAAATACAGACAAAGAGTTCTTCAAGAAAATAAAGAGTTTGCATCCTGCTTTAACCTCAAATGATTTACGATTATGTGCCTACCTTCGATTGAATTTAACCTCAAAAGAAATAGCGCCACTTCTAAATATTTCGGTACGTAGTGTAGAAATAAAAAGATACCGTTTAAGGAAAAAGATGGATTTAACGCACGAGCAAGGGCTTGTAGAATACATTTTGGCTGTATAGTACAGGTTCATACTATTTAAAATAACTATACATTACCACAACATTAACGTTATTGTTGTGGTTTTTTTTCTTTAAGAGGCATTGATAACTAATGATTAAGTAGCGATTTAGACTGATACTTTATGGTATCGGTAATAATTATCACTTTTTTTTGCATTGTATGTTTTTTGTTGAGGTTATTTTTAATTTATATTCATTCGTCTCTGTGTAAATTTACAATTCACTAAAAAAAAACTTATGAAGACAAACTATCTATTGATTCTGTTTCTATTTCTTTCTTGTTGGAGCTTTGCCCAAGGAGTTGAGGTAGGAGGAGTTGTTAAGGAAGCAGGTTCTGGTTTACCTATACCAGGAGTAAATATTCAAGTCAAAAATACTACAGCTAATACAGCAACAGATTTTGATGGTCGTTTTTCTTTGAAAAACGTTTCTACTGGTGCAACTTTAGTATTTTCCTACATTGGATATAAAAATCTTGAATACAAAGTAGTATCAAAAAACAGCACTTTATCTATTGTTTTGCAAGAGGATTCAAAATTACTTGATGAGGTAGTTGTAATTGGTTACGGTAGTCAAAAAAAGAAGGAGGTAACTGGTGCTGTTTCTACAGTAGATAGTAAAACACTGGAAGTTTTAAAGCCGGTTAGAATTGAGCAAGCTTTGCAAGGAACAGTCTCAGGTGTCAATGTTACATCGCAGTCAGGTTCACCAGGAGCAGCTCTTGATATTCGTATTAGAGGTATAGCAACTAATGGTGATGCAAAACCACTGACTATTATAGACGGATATATTGGCGAGTTGGGTTTATTGAATCCTAACGATGTCGAGACAATTACGGTTTTAAAAGATGCTCAAGCTGCTATATATGGTTCTGCTGCTGCAAATGGAGTGATCTTGGTAACAACCAAAATGGGAAAGAAAAATTCTAAAGGTAAAATTGCATACAATACGTATGCTGGTTTTCAAGAAGCATCTCGAACGTTACCAACGCTAAATGCTACAGAATATGCTTTACTGCTAAATGAAAGCTATGCTAATAGCGGTGCAGCTATTCCTTATCCTAATGTGAGCGGATTGGGGAAAGGTACAAATTGGCAGGATGAAGCCCTTAGTACGGGCGTGCCAATCATCAGTCACGATTTGACTTTCTCAGGAGGATCTGATAAAATCACTTATTCTATCAGTGGTTCTCACTTAGATCAAGAAGGAATTGTGGGAAAATCGAAATCAGGATTTTTAAGAAATACTGCAAGAATATCATTAGGTGCTGACGTTACTGATAAATTAAAGTTGAAAACAAATGTTATCTATACTTTTTTTGATAGAAAAACATTAGCAGAAAATGGGAATGCATCTGTATTATTAAACGCTGTAAATGCTCCTTCTAACATCACTCCATACAATTCAAATGGAGATTTTACTCAATTCCCAGGAGGTTCATTAGGAAATGAAATGATTAATCCTTTGGCACAAATAGCTAATACCTATAATGAATTCAACTTTAAACAAATAAGCGGAAACTTTGGACTAGACTACAAATTTTCGTCTGCATTTGTATTAAGTAGTACAATTGGGTTTAAAACAGCAAATAGTGAGGGTAAATCTTTTTCTCCATTACTTGATTACGGTAGTGGTAAAGTATTCAATACGACTAGAAGTTCTGTTTCTCAAAATGCTATAAACGATAATAATTATTCATTTGACTTATTTGCCACTTATACGAAAACTGTTGCAGAAAACCACAAGTTCGTTGGTGTTGTCGGTAACACAATTTTTAAAGAATACGGAAATGGACTATTCGCTACTGGCTTCGATGTACCCAATAATTCATGGGATTTCGCTGATATAGCTCTAGCTAATGGAGCACCTGCAGTGGGAACAATACCTGTAGGTTCTTATGTATACGATGAAAGAAGATTATCGTACTTTGGAAGATTACAATACGATTATAAAGGTAAATATTTATTGTCTGGTATGATTCGCCGTGATGCTTCTACAAAATTTGGACCTGGAAATAAAGTTGGTTATTTTCCTTCACTTACCGCTGGATGGGTTATATCTGACGAAGGCTTTTTTGGAGAATCATCTATTGTGAATTTTCTAAAATTAAGAGGTAGTTACGGTATAGTGGGTAATGATGCGATTCCTAATAACGGATATATCTCACAACTTACTGGTGAAGCTACTTATGTATTTGATGGGACACTAGTAAATGGTCGCGCAAGTGGTCAAATACCTAATCCAAATCTAAAATGGGAAGAGGCTAAAAAGTTTGATCTTGGTTTAGATATGAATATGTTTAATAATAAAGTAAACATTGTCCTAGATTACTTCATTGATACTCGCGCTGATTTATTAATTCCAGGTATTCCAGTGTCTGGAATATCAGGAGGACAAGCTCCAGGTGCATCTAACCCTACGATTAACGCGGGTACAGTTAGAAATGAAGGAGCAGAGTTTTCTGTAAATTACAGTAATAAGTTTTCTAAAGATTTTAGCATGTCTTTGGGTTATAATGTGACTGTTCTTCGAAACGAGGTTACACAAATGGGAACCCCTTTTATAGAAGGCGGATCATTTGGAATAGGGCAATTAGCCCCATCTAGAATGCAAGTTGGGCATTCAATAGGATATTTTTATGGATTAAAAACTAATGGTATTTTTCAGAATCAAAAAGAAGTAAATGATGCTCCATCTCAATTAGCTTTGGGTGTAGCTGCATCTCCTGGAGATATAAGATATGTCGATGTGAATGAAGATGGAAAAATTGATTTTGATGACAGAACCGATATCGGAGATCCTATTCCAACTGCTACCATGGGATTCAATATGCAGTTTAATTACAAAGCATTGGATTTTTCGATGTACACTTTCGCCTCTATAGGCAACAATATGGTACGTAATTACGAAAGTATTGCTCCAGATGCGAATCGCTTAAATTATGTTTTAGGCAGATGGACGGGAGAGGGAACGAGTACAAGCGTTCCTCGAGTAACTACAGCAGCGACTAGTAATAAATTATTTTCGGATTATTTTGTAGAAGATGCATCGTACATAAGAATTCAAAATATTCAATTGGGATATACATTAGATCCAAGGTATATAGAAAAAGCAGGGATTAGTAAATTGCGCATTTATGCGGGAGTGAATAACCTTTACACCTTTACAAAATATAAAGGTTTTGATCCAGGTGCTTCTAATGGAGCTCCAATTGGTGGAGGGATCGATTATGGTTTCTACCCTATTCCAAGAACGTATATGTTAGGACTAAACATTAATTTTTAATTCACAAAAAATGAAAAAATATTTATTAATTACCCTGTTGATGATTACGGTATTTTCTACTGTAATGATTTCTTGTAGTGATGATTTCATAGATCGTCCAGTTGAATATTCAATTGATTCCGAGAATTATTTTAATTCAAAGGCAGATTATGATAGTGCATTAATCGCTGCCTACGACATGTTGCACTCTACTTTTATTAATGTCTTAATGGGAGAGATTGCTTCGGATAATACTTTTGCGGGAGGTAATAGTCCAACGGATGTTCCCGGTTACCAACAAATTGATCAAATGACGCATAGTCCCGTTAATGCTAATTTAAAACAGCTTTGGGACTGGATGTTTGCTGGAGTTCAAAGAGCTAATTATATATTGGAGTTCAAAGACAAAACTGATTTTCAAGGTAAAAACCAAATAATTGCCGAAGCACGTTTTTTAAGAGCTTATTATCACTTTGAATTGGTAAAATGGTTTGGCGGAATCCCAATGAAAGGCGATGCTCGTTTTATTCCGGGAGATGAAAAATCGATACCTCGCTCCTCAATTACAGATGTTTACAAATCAATTCAGGATGATTTAATCTATGCCTCTGAAAATTTATCAGCAATACCTGCACAAAAGGGTAGAGCAACTAGTGGTGCTGCTCTAGCTTTGTTAGGGAAAGCCTATTTATATGATAAAAAGTACGACCTAGCAGCAGATACTTTTGATAAATTGATTAACACAGGTAATTATCGTTTAGTAAAAACAGCTGATTTGACGACGCAACAAATAAGTGCTGGTTTAACACCTTTTGGAAGTATCTTCGAAGAAGCTGGTGAAAATGGACCTGAGTCTGTATTCGAAATACAATATACTGATGTTGAAGGAGCTAGTTATGGTGCTTTACAAGCTAGTGAAGGAAATGTAGCTGTTGGTTTTGCAGGTCCTTTCGGATATGTAGGTCCTACCTTTGCAGATGGGAATAATTTTAACTTGCCTACGCCTAAAATTGTTAGTGCTTTCGAAGCAGGGGATTCTCGAAAAGCTGTAACTATACTAGATATGGTTGCTTGGATTGCTCAAAATCCAGGAACAAGTTACACAAAACAAAACCAAGACACCGGTTATTTTAACAGAAAGTATATCCCTAGAACAAGAAGGGTAGAGGCAGCTGGTGATGTAAAATTGACCAGTCCTAACAACTACAGAGCGATTCGCTACGCAGATGTATTATTGATGGCTGCCGAGGCACACAACAAAAGTACAGTGGTTAATGACGCTGCAGCTCGTAGGTACCTCAATGAAGTTAGAGCGAGGGCTTTTGGAGATAATGATCACAACATTACAGCTTCAGGTGCTGCTTTAGCTGATTTTATTCAAGCCGAAAGACGTGTTGAATTAGCAGGTGAAGGTTTCCGTTTTTTTGACTTAGTTCGAACTGGAAAAGCATTGCAAGAAATTCCAAATTTCAAGGCAAACCGAAATGAGTTATTCCCAATTCCTATCGAAGAAATTCAATTTGCAGCGGGAAATTGGACTCAAAACCCTGGATATTAATATTAACTAAACTACTATGAAAAATATAAAATATATAGCAATCCTTCTATTTGTAGCAGTTCTATCTAGCTGCTCAGCAGAGAATGATTTACTTGATGTAGATGCTTTAGGAGCGCCTACGAATATATCTGCCTTAACAACTGTTACGCAAGATAATACTGGTAAGGTTACAATATTGCCTAGAGGTGAGGGAGTTACTCAATATGAAATTTATTTTGGTGATGGAACAGCAGAATCAGTCTATGTACTCCCTGGCGCAACTGTTGATCATATTTATAAGGAAGGAGTTTATGATGCGAGAATTATTGCAACTACAGTCAATGGTAAGAAGACTGAAGTAATTCAAAATATAATTGTATCCTTCAAATCGCCAGAAAATTTAGTCGTAACTATAGAAAATGATTTGGCCGTTTCGAAAAAAGTAAATGTAACAGCAACTGCTGATTATGCATTGTTTTATGATGTTTATTTTGGAGAAGTAGGGAAACCGGATCCAATTGCAGCTAATAATGGAGAAACTTTGTCGTATACCTATGCTAATGCTGGTGTGTACACTATTAGAGTGGTTTCTAAAAGTGCTGCTATTAAAAGCACAGAAAAAACTCAAGATTTTACCGTAACTCTAGTAAATAAACCTTTTGAGTCTGCACAAACACCTCCTAATAGGCAAGCCGCAGATATTATCTCTATTTATGGTTCGAAATATACTGCTGTAGCTGGAACTAATTATTTCCCTGATTGGAATCAAGGAAGCCAAGGAAGTAGCTGGACTGAATTTGATTTAAATGGGGACAAAATGCTAAATTATATTAAGCTTAGCTATCAAGGAATTGCATTAGCAGATGGAACAACTATAGATGTTTCTGGAATGGAGTACTTGCACATGGATGTGTGGACCGCTGATTTAGATAAAATTGAAACTTCTCTTATTAGTAAAACTAATGGTGAAAAGCCTGTTGTAAAAAGCTTAGTAGCTAATCAATGGACTTCGCTTGATATTCCTATTTCAGCTTTTACTAGTCAAGGCTTAACAGTTGCTGATATATTTCAGTTAAAATTTGTAGGTATACCATGGGCTACGGGAAGTGTTTTTATTGATAATATCTATTTTTATAAAAGCCCT
>CAXBGV010000009.1:0-19789 GCA_963975235.1 uncultured Flavobacterium sp.
TAGGCCAAAATGGAACTCAGTCTGGTAATATGAAATTAGATATTATAGGCCAAAACGGAACTCAGTCTGGTAACATGAAATTAGATATAATTGGCCAAAATGGAACTCAATCGGGTAATATGAAATTAGACTGATACAATCAAATATTATACGTATAAATAGAAAGAGGCTATCAAATTATTTGATGGCCTTTTAATATTTTTAGTAGTTTTATTTTAGTATTTTTGAGCAAATCTGTATCAAGTTTTGAAAAAAAAACACTTTATATTCACATTATTTGTCTTTTTAATCGCGTGTTCGAAGAAAAAAGAAGAAATTTCTAATTTTAATATAAGAGAAGATAGTCTTTCTGTATATTTTGAACTAGCCAACGACTTAAACTTGCCTATTGCAAAAAGAGAAAATTATAATGATAAAGCTTTAGAAATAGTATTGAACCATTCAAATGATTCGCTTAACAGAGTAAATTTATTTAAAGTAGCCAATAGATATTATAACATTAGTAATTGGAAAAACTTCAATAAAACCGTGCGTTTAGTTTTGGAAAATGCACAAGACGCAAAGGATACATTGCTAATAACTAAAGCATATAATTACTTAGGTGATTACTATGACTCTCAGGGAGTGTATGATACATCTTATCAGTTTTACTACAAAGCTGAGAAAATGTACGAACGGCAGGGTGATAAATTTAATTGGAGTAAAACATTAATTAATAAGGCAACATTACAGTTTAAAGCAGGTGATTTTTTCGGATGTGAAAAATCCGTTGGTAAGGTACTGCGTATTATCCAAGATGAAAAAAAAGCAAATAATATTTACTATAACGCATATAATCTTCTTGGTATAACTTATGGAGAATTGGGAGAATTTGATAATGCTCTTTCTTATAATGAGAAGGCATTATCAGTAATTGATGATGAAATAATACCAGTAGAATTTCAGTCCAGAGCAACGTCTTTTAATAATATTGGTTTTTTATATCTAAACTCAAAAAATTATTCTGCGGCAAAAAATTATTTTCAGAAAGGATTATCTCAAAAAAATTTAATTAGCCAAAAACCAACGATATATGCTATGCTGCTTGATAATTTAGCATATTCTAAATTTAAAATGCGTGAATCAGATGGTTTGCCAGATTTGTTTTATAAATCAATAAAATTAAAAGATAGCTTAAAGTTAACCACAGGGATTTTTGTTAATAAAATTCATTTAGCTGAATATTTTGCTTTTAAAAATGATACTATAAAGGCACTGATCAATTCAAAGGAAGCATTAAATTTAGCGCGTAGCACAAAAGTTTCAAGAGATATTTTAGTAGCACTTAAGCAGCTATCAATTATTGATCCACAGAATGCCTCTATTTACACGAAAGAATATATTCAAATCAATGAAAGATTGCAAAAGGAAGAACGTAGTATGGGAGAGAAATTCTCTCGTATCGAATATGAAACAGATCAAATTAAAGATCAAAACTCTTCTTTAGAGGTTCAAAATCGAAATTTAGTTTACGCTATTGGGCTCTTAACAATTCTAGGACTTTCTATTTATATCATAAAAACTAAAAAAACTAAAAACAGAGAGTTTTTGTACAAGCAACAACAGCAGAAAGCTAATGAGGATATCTATAATTTAATGATCTCTCAGCAAAATACTATCGAGATTAATAGCGTTAAAGAGAAAAAAAGAGTGGCTCAAGAACTGCACGATGGTGTTCTTGGCCGCATGTTTGGTGTTCGAATGAACTTAGATAGTCTAAATAAATTCCAGGATGAGTTAGCCATGGATCAGCGCAACAGTTATTTATCAGAGTTGAAAAATATTGAACAAGACATTCGCGAAATTTCGCATGACTTGAATAGAGAGAAATCAGAATTAATTAATAACTTCGTTGCCATCGTCGATAATTTGTTAGAAGAGCAACGAAAAACATTTGCAACTAAATTAGTTTCAACGATTGATAAAAGTTTGAAATGGGATGTGATAGAAAACTCAGTAAAAATTAACCTGTATCGTATTCTTCAAGAGTCTCTTCAAAATTGTAATAAGTATGCAAATGCTACTCTTATCAATGTCGAGCTAAAAAAGAAAGACGATTCGATTGTGTTATCAATTAGAGACAATGGTGTAGGATTTAACATCAAATCGAAAAAGAAAGGAATTGGCTTGCAAAATATGATTTCAAGAACAAAGGATTGTAACGGATCATTTGATATTTTTTCTACTCTAGGGGAAGGAAGTACAATATGCGTTACAATACCAATAGTACAAATACAAATACCAATATAAATAATGACAGTTGAGCCCCAATCTTTAACACGTCTGAATAATAATATATTAATTGTTGACGACCATCCTTTTATAATTCAAGGTTATAAAAATGCTATTACGAGATACCAACCGGATAAGTATGAGTTTCAAATATTGGACGCCAAGGACTGTGAGTCTGCATATAATCTAATCTTAGATCCAGAAACACCCAATTTTGACATCGCTTTTTTAGACATAAGCATGCCTCCATACGAAGAGAAAGAGATTTATTCTGGAGAAGATTTAGCAAAGCTAATTTTAGAAAACATGCCTGATTGTAAGATTATCTTACTTACCATGTTTACTGAGTTTTTGAAAATTAAAACAATTATCAAAAACATCAATCCGAATGGATTGATAATTAAAAATGATTTAACTTTTGACGAACTTATTTTTGCCTTTGACAAAGTAATTAAAAACGAAATTTACTATAGTCAATCTGTGCTGCAAATGCTCGAATCCCAGGATCATAGTATTGAAATTGATTTATTTGATAAACAAATTTTATTTTATTTAGCCAAAGGAACACAAACGGTAGATTTGCCACAATACATTCCGATTTCGTTGAATGCAATTGAGTCGAGGAAATTAAACTTGAAAGAACTATTAAATATAGCAGAAGGAACAGATATAGATTTAGTGCGAGAAGCAAGAAAAATAGGTTTGTTGTTTTAATACTACAATAAAAAGCCCCAAGGATTTTAATCTTTGGGGCTTTTCAGTTCATGTGTTGTGTATTACTCGCTTAAAGCATTCCAACCACGTGCTTTTAAGGCAATTTTAGTATTTGCTCTCGTTACTAAATGAATTCCTTCACTTTCTTGGGTCATATGACCTATAATTGAAAAATTAGGGTTTGCTTTAATTTTTTCAAAATCTTCCATCGCGATTGTAAAAAGTAGCTCGTAGTCCTCACCACCATTTATAGCTACCGTCGTACTATCGATATTAAACTCTTCGCACACACTTATTAATTGTGGATCAAGCGGTAGTTTATCTTCATACAAATTACACCCTACACCAGATTGCTTACATAAATGAATAATTTCTGAAGATAACCCATCAGATATGTCTATCATGGACGTTGGTTTTATCTCTAAAGCATGTAATAAAGTACGAACATCTTTTCGCGCTTCTGGTCTCAACTGTCGCTCTATTAAATAGGTGTATGCGTCTAAGTCAGGCTGAGAATTAGGGTTTACTTGAAAAACTTGTTTTTCTCTCTCAAGAACTTGCAATCCCATATAAGCTGCACCAATATCACCGGTAACAACAAGTAAGTCGGTTTGTTTGGCTCCGTTTCGATATACAATTTCTTCTTCATCAGCTTCACCAATTGCTGTAATACTTATTATCAATCCTTTTTGAGATGAGGTGGTATCGCCTCCAATTACATCTACTTTATATTCTGCCGCTGCATGAGCAATTCCATCAAACAATTCTTCAAGTGCTTCTAAAGGAAAACGATTAGACACTGCCACAGAAACAGTAATTTGAGTAGCCTTGGCATTCATGGCGCAAATATCAGATATATTTACAACAACTGCTTTGTATCCTAGGTGCTTTAAGGGCATGTATGCCAAGTCAAAATGGACTCCTTCGATCAATAAATCTGTAGAGACAACTACTTTTTTATCTTTAAAATCAAGAATTGCGGCGTCGTCACCAATGCTTTTAAGTGTAGAAGGTTGGTTTACTTCAAAATTTTTTGTCAAATGGTCTATCAATCCAAATTCTCCTAATTGACCTATACTTGTGCGTTGCGGGTTTTTATCTTCAATCATGCTATTTATTTATAAAGTAGTAAAGGTACGAAGATAACTGAGATTGTAATTTTGAGTGGCCATTTAAATTGTGTTTTGTAAGAATACAATTTATATTGTGTTAAAAATTTTGTAACAAACTAGTACAACGCACTACTTACTAGCAAACCACTTAAACTAATAAAAATGAAGCTAAAAATAAATAACCTTAGTAAGACCTATAAAAACGGTGTCAAAGCATTAGACAAACTTAATATTGAAATTGGTACAGGCATGTTTGGACTTTTAGGTCCTAATGGTGCTGGGAAATCGTCATTGATGCGAACTATTTCGACTTTACAAAAACCCGATTCGGGAACCATTGAGTTTGATGGAATAAATGTTTTAGAGGACCAAATGGGTTTGCGTAAAATTTTAGGTTATTTACCCCAGGAGTTTGGAGTATATCCAAATATGTCTGCAGAGAAACTTTTGGATTATTTTGCACAGCTAAAAGGAATTGCGTCAAAGACAGAACGTGCGTCTATAGTTAAACAAGTTTTAGAAGTTACAAATTTATACGAAGTTCGATTAAAAGATGTCAATGGATATTCTGGAGGAATGAAACAACGTTTTGGTATTGCTCAGTTATTGTTAAATAATCCAAAATTAATTATTGTTGACGAACCTACAGCTGGTCTAGATCCTGCTGAGAGGCATCGTTTCTTAAATGTTTTGCGTGAAATAGGGACCAACCATACCGTTATTTTTTCGACACATATCGTAGATGACGTGAATGAACTTTGTAATGAAATTGCTATTTTAAATGGAGGGAAAATTTTAACACAAGGTACTCCAAAAGCGGTAGTAGAAAAATTAAATGGATCAATTTGGACAAAAGTTATAGAAAGAGAATTTTTAGAGCAAAACGAATTAGAGTTCAATGTAATTTCTTCTAATTATAATCAAGACAACACTCTTAATATTAGGGTGCATAGTACTGAGAAACCAAATGAAAGTTTTGTTGCGGCAACGCCTCAACTAGAAGACGTTTATTTTGTAGCACTTAAAAAAGACGCCATATTATGTTAGGAACAATTTTTAATTTTGAGCTAAAGCGCTGGTTTAAAAACCCTGCTTTTTATATCTATATGGGTATATTTTTTGTCCTATCGATGTTAATGATGGCTACCAATTTGGGGTTTTTTGATGGCTTGTCCAGTACGACTGCTTCCAATCAATTGGCTAATTCGCCTGTTGCTTTGAATGGTATAATCAATGGGCTTTCTGTATTAACCTACTTTTTACTACCATCTATAGTTGGAGCTTCGATTTACCGGGATTTTAAATACAATATGCACACAATTCTTTTTTCCTATCCGTTTACAAAAATGGATTATCTATTGGGGAAATTCTTGAGTTCGCTAACAATTGTAATTTTGGTTGTTTTGAGTATCGGTTTAGGTGCTTTTTGTGCGTCTTATTTACCGGGAATTAATCAAAGTTTATTGGGGCCAGTAAGGATTGTAGGATATTTGCAAGTTTACTTTATCTTCGTTATCCCTAACTTGTTTTTTTATGGGGCAATTGTTTTTGCTGTTGTTACTATCACAAGAAACATTTCGGTTGGTTTTATAACAGTGATTTTGTTATTGTTTGTCCAAAGTATGGTTAGTAGTTTTACAAATGATACCGATAATCAATACATAGCAGGACTTCTAGATCCTTTTGGTAGCGAGGCATTATCTTATTATACTAAATACTGGACTGTTGCAGAAAAAAACACAAACTTAATTCCGTTTGAGGGTGTACTAGTGTACAATAGGTTATTATGGCTGGGAATTGCACTGTTGGTTATGGTTTTCATGTATCGTTATTTTTCATTTACTCAAAGTGCTTTAACATTGGGAAGAAGTAAAAATGAAGAGCGCGTTACCAAAAATAATTTTGGTGGAATTACTCGCATCAACTTACCCGAAATTCAGTTTGATTACTCAAATAAACAATACCTTAAAACGGCTTGGAATTTATCTAAAGTTGACTTCAAGTTTATTGTAAAAAACTGGATTTTTATAAGCATTGTTATCGTTGGATTACTTTTTATTCTACTAACTTCACTTAGTGCAGGCGAAATATTTGGAACAAAAACCTATCCTGTAACATGGCAAATGTTGGCTTTACCAGGAAGTGCTTTTAGTCTTTTTATCAATGTGTTGACTTTTCTTTTTGCTGGGATTTTGGTCCACAGAGGATTTGCAACTAGAATGAACCATTTAATCGATGTAACGCCAATTCCTAATTGGGTATTGCTGTTTTCAAAATTTTTAGCCTTATTGCAAATGCAGGTTATTCTTTTGGCAGTTATCATGATTGGCGGAATCACAATTCAAGCTTATAATGGTTTTTTTGATTTTGAAATAGGGCACTATTTGTTTGAATTGTATGCCATTAAATTAGTACACTTTGTTATTTGGGCATTTTTAGCACTCTTTATACAAACGCTATTCAAAAACTATTTACTTGGTTTTTTTGTATTACTTATTCTTTCTATTGGTTTGGTTTTTATTCCAGAAATTGGAGTGGAGCAAGACGTTTTTAGGTTTAATAGCGATACTGGGTTTCAATATTCAGACATGAATGGTTATGGCAATACGTTGCCTATGTATTATATGTACAAAGGCTATTGGTTTCTATTTGGTTTAGGGATTTTTGGTCTTACACTTTTATTTTGGACAAGGGGAGTTGGTCAATCTGTACG
The DNA here is from genome assembly GCA_963975235.1 of uncultured Flavobacterium sp. Taxonomy (GTDB): domain Bacteria; phylum Bacteroidota; class Bacteroidia; order Flavobacteriales; family Flavobacteriaceae; genus Flavobacterium. Next base: position 6,811 of record CAXBGV010000009.1, read on the forward strand.
TTCTAGATTTGTCGATGCAAAAGCGAGATTTAATAGTCAAACAGCCTTGTTAATCACCGTATCATTTATAGGTTTTCTAGCTCTAGGAAGTACAATTTATTATGAAGATAATGTTGTAAACGAATACAGATCACAAAAAGATGCTGAAAAATCTCAAGTAGAATGGGAAAAGAAATATAAAAAGTATCAGTTGTATGCGCAACCAAGAATTACAGATGTTAAGGTAGATTTAGGCCTGTTTCCAGAGGAACGCAATTTTATTGCTAGAGGAACCTATGTTTTAAAAAATAAAAGCGCAGTAGGTATAGATTCGGTTTTTGTTAATTACATAGACTATGAAACTAAAATCGCTTTCGCAAAAGGAACGCAACTCGTTTCTGAAGATTCTGTTTATAATTTCAATATTTACAAATTGGCTAAAACTTTATTGCCAGGCGATTCGATTGTAATGTCTTTTGAAGTCAAAAATAAAGAGAATACCTTGTTTAAAAATAATTCGCCAGTTATTTATAATGGAACTTTTATCAATAACAGTTCTTTTCCATCTATTGGATATAGCGAAAATGGTGAGTTAAACGATGATGATGTTCGAAAAAAGTATGGTCTTAAGCCTAAGGAAAGAATGGCAAGTCCAATGGATTCTATCGCAAGGAAAAACAATTACATTAGCAATGATGCTGATTGGTTAACATTTGAAACTACAGTGAGCACCTCAGGTGATCAGACAGCAATTGCGCCAGGTTATTTGCAAAAACAATGGAAAAAGGACGGGAGGAATTATTTTCATTACAAAATGGACCAAAAAATGCTGAATTTCTATGCTTATAATTCGGCCCAATATGAGGTTAAGCGTGACAAATGGAAAAATGTTGCCATCGAAGTTTATTATCATAAAGGGCACGAGTATAATCTAGATCGAATGATTGCTGGAGTAAAAAAATCCTTAGACTACTACACAGCAAACTTTAGTCCGTATCAGCACAAGCAAGTGCGTATCATGGAATACCCTAGAACGCAAGGTACCTTTGCGCAGTCATTTGCCAATACCATCCCGTTTTCAGAGGCTATAGGTTTTATAGCAGCCGTAGATGATGAGAATAAAGATGCCGTAGATTATCCTTTTGCGGTGACCTCGCATGAGGTAGCTCATCAATGGTGGGCACACCAAGTAATTAGCGCAAACGTTCAAGGTGCTACCATGTTATCAGAAAGTTTGTCGGAATACAGTTCTCTAAAAGTTTTAGAACGTCAGTACGGTAAATCTCAGATGCGTAAATTCTTGAAAACATCACTTGACCGCTATTTAACAGGAAGAACGATAGAGAGTAAAAAGGAAAAACCCTTGATGTATAATGAAAACCAACAGTACATTCATTACGAGAAAGGATCTCTCGTATTTTATGCTTTAAGTGATTTTATTGGAGAGCAAAAATTAAATGGTGTTTTGAAATCGTACATTCAAAAAGTAGGTTATCAAGATGCTCCTTACACAAATTCAGTAGAGTTGGTTGCGCTTTTAAAGCAAGCCACACCTGATTCTTTACAGTACGTGATTAATGATATGTTCGAAAACATTACTTTGTATGACAACCGTGTTAAAAACGCTACTGCAAAAAAATTAGCCAATGGTAAGTACCAAGTTGACATCGAATTTGATGTTGCAAAGTACAAAGCGGATGATCAAGGAAAGCGAATTTTTAAAGATAAAGCTGGTAAAACATTAACTTATAAAAAGAAAGGTGATGTTATTGCTACAACTTCTTTACCGCTGCAGGATTATATAGAAATAGGTGTTTTTACAGAAGAAACAGTTAAGGACATAAAGACCGAAAAGGAATTGCATCTCAAGAAATATAAAATCAATAAAATTGACAATAAAGTTTCGATTATAGTAGATAAAAAACCAACAGAAGAAGGAGTTGACCCGTACAATAAATTAATCGATACGGACTCTAACGATAACCGAAGAAAATTATAATGTTTTAAGTCAATTGAAGGGCGGAGAGTTAATCTTCGCCCTTTTTTGTTTCCGTACTTCTAAAAATTATTTTTTGAACTTATCGCAATTAGCATTAAATTTATATAATGAAAAAACATAAAATTATTACGGTAACGGTAAATCCAGCCCTTGATAAGAGTGCTCACTTTAGAGGTTTGGTTGCTGAACAAAAAATTAGATGTGAACAGCCTCGATTTGATGCCGGTGGTGGAGGTATTAATGTGTCTAAAGCTATTTCTCGTTTGGGTGGAGCGTCATTAGCTATTTTTACGGCTGGTGGGCCTACGGGCGAAATGATTAAAAACTTGGTGATCGATGAGGGTATTGACATTGATCCTATTAGTGTTGCTAGCTGGACTAGAGAGAGTTTTGTAGCTGTAGATGATAATACCAATTCGCAATATCGTTTTGGTTTTCCAGGTGCTGCAATTAGTTCGCTCGAAAAGGAGGAAATAATCCTAAAGATAAAAGCGATTGACACTGAATTATTAGTGTTAAGCGGAAGTATAAACGAAGGACTTCCAACAAATTTTTATCAGCAAATAGCCAAAATCGCAAAAGAGAAGAATATTAAAGTAATTGTAGATACCTCAGGCGAGTCACTAGAAAAGATATTGCAAGTAGGCGTTTATCTTATTAAACCTAATGTTGGAGAATTAGCCAAATTAGTTGGTGTCGAAAGGTTAGAAATGGATGAAGTAAACGAAGCTGCTAAAAAAATTATTGATAATGGTGGTGCTGAGATCGTGGTAGTTTCTCTTGGGCCACAAGGAGCTGTTCTAGTAACTAAAAATTCGTATGATTATGTTGCAGCGCCCAATGTTGTTAAGAAAAGTACAGTAGGCGCAGGAGATAGTATGGTAGGCGGAATGGTTTGGGCACTTTCACAAAATAAAAACCTACAAGAAGTAATTCGGTGGGGCGTTGCCTGCGGATCCGCAGCAACCATGAATGAAGGTACACAATTGTTCAAATCAGAGGATGCTATCCGATTATTTGATTGGTTATCGAAACAAGGACAGTCGTAAAATATCAGCTAAATTGATAAAGTGATTTGACACTTGTGTATTACCGTTTTAAAGTAAAGTGCGACTTAAATATTTTTTCTTTTCCGTCTAAAATATAGTTTACCGTAAACCAATAGTCATCTGATGGTAAGTCTGCTCCATTATATCTTCCGTCCCATCCAGCGGTTGCAGTATTAAATCGTTTTAATAATTTACCATATCGATCAAAAATAGAAACGGTAGAATTGGGTTGTGTAGCTAAGTCAGTTATGTTCCAATAATCATTATATCCATCATTATTTGGGGTGAAAAATTTTGGATATTTTAGGACGGTAATAGTTAAAATAGTAGTGTAGCAATTTCCTTTTTTATCGTTAATATAGATCAAGTGCTCACCCGATGAAACGTTTGTAAAAACAGGATCCTCTTGAAAAGTTCCGTCATCTAATTTATATTCGTACACACCATATCCTACAAGAGCCGTAACTGTAACATCTATTACATCTGTAAATGCATCAGATATTGTAGCAGTAGCAATTGCTGGACCCGATTTTTCTACCTTAAAAGTAGTTGGATTATACCCGCAATCGCTGCCATTGTTGGTACTATTAGTTGTTATTATCACGTCATAAGTGCCTTCTTTGTCCGTTGTGAAGCTAGGTCCAGTTCCTAGTAGTGCGCCACTTAAAAACCAGTTTACGGTGTACTTAGCCGGATCTAAATTAGAATTAGCAGTGAAGGTATTTAGTACGTTTCCAGTAGTGTAATCTACACAAACTAAGCCGTTGGCTAATTGTAAATCCTTAAGGGGGTATATACTTATATCAAATGATTTTTCATCAAAACAATTGCTGTTACTAGCAGCTGTAGCATAGATGTACAAGGTCTTATTCGTAGCTATACGATCACCAGCAAAGTATTTTGCGCCACCACCTTTTGTGTCAGAGAAATAATCTCCCTCGACTAGTGGGGGAAGTGTATAGAAATCACATACAGTAACTGAGTTTGGTTGTGCAAGTTGTGGTGTTTTACTAACGGTCACAGTAAATTCACTTTCGTCTTCACAAATAAATCTTGTCCCAGTTTTAGCATAAACATAAAGTGTTTGAGTGTTCGAAATAACCGTTCCGTCAGGTAGTTGGTTTCCTTTACCTCCAGGAAGAGTGTAGTAATCACCTGAATTTAAAGTAGGTAATGTGTAACTATCACAAACACTAACGTCATTTGGTTTGTCTACTGTCACCCCAATGATATTGATAGTGATTGCGTTTTCATTAGAACAAGTTTGCAGGTCGGGCCATTGGTTGTATAAATAGATAGTTTGTGTTTGCGTAATAATTTGACCAGGGTTTAATCTAGTTCCTTTACCTTGAGATTCAGAGTAGAATAAACCGTCACTAACGTTTGGTATCGTATAGGATGTGCATGCAGTAACATCTGTGAGTATGCTAAGTTTGGGAAAATCACGTATTTCTATATTAAAACTAGACTCCTTTGTACAGTCGTTCACAAGATTATTAATGTATATCGTTTGTGAAGTGCTAATTTGGTCTCCCTCATTTAATGCGTTTCCTGTGCGGTTAGAGCCAGTGTAGTAGCTGCCGTTTGTTAATCGTGGTAGAATATAAGGGTCGTTTTTGCAACGTAAAACATCATTTAATTGATCTACTGCTGGAAACGGTTTTATAACTACATCAAAAGATAAATTAGTTGTGCAGTTAGGTGTAGTTGTAGTATTTGCAAATACATAGATGGTGGTAGAGTTCGTTATTGTAGTTCCAGATGGTATTAATGTTCCCGCTCCAGCCGCATCAGTATAATAATTGGCATAGCTTAGTGTGGGTAGCGTATAAGAACCACAAGCTGATTGATTTGCAAAAGTAGGAATGATAGTAATGTTAAAGCTAGCCTCATTCGCACATTGTCCATCTGTTGCATAAACATATAAAGTTTGAGATGTGGTTATTAGAGTTCCTGCAGCAAGATTGGATCCATTGCCATTACTTGCCGTATAGTATTCACCATTGGTCAATACTGGCAATGCGTAACTGGCACAAGTAACAACATCTGTTGGTGTATCTACTATAGGTAGAGGTATAATATTAATGTTGTACGGTTGATCTTGACAAATACTTCCTTCTACAACAGCATAATAATAGACAGTTTGGTTAGTGGTAAGTCTTGTTCCCGCGGGAAGCAAGGTGCCGCTTCCTGCTGGTCCATTCGATTCTGTATAAAAATTTCCTTCAGCGGGGTTAGGAACAATAAAAACACCACAGTAGTCCTCGGGAATCGTGTATTCATCGACTAAAGTGACGGTAAAAGTAGATTCATTGGTACATGACTTAACGTCTGGTCCACTAAAAATATAGTACGAACCACCAGTATCAATGATGTCGCCAGCAAATAGTGGAATACCTGTGCCATTTGTTCCTGTAAAATAATTTCCATTTAGCAAGCTAGGCAGCGTGTATGTAGAACATGCCGTGACATTTGGTAATATATCTACTACAGGTCTCGGATTTACTGTTATATCAAAAGATGTGATGTTAAAACAAGATTGATTCGAAATATTGCTCATTCGAACCCAAATATAAATTGTTTTCGGGTTGGGAGCTATAGGATATAACGAAGGTAATGGGTTGCTATTGGATAGAGCGTCTGCCTCAGAGGAATGATAGCTGATGCTAAACCTACTAGGATCTTTACCATCAAGTACGGTTGTATTATTTTGACTGAGATCTATTTGGTTACCTCCAATTAAATCGCAAAGTTCAACAGTATCTGGTTTCTTTGGGATTTCTGGAGTGTCGAGAACTAGCTTAAACGACAAAACCGAATTACAAAATTCATTAGATGCTTTATTTCTTATTCTAATGTAAATCGTCTCTTCGCTAGTTGTACTATAATTTTGAGGAGAAGCTATGGGATTTAAATTTGAATTAGCGTCGGATAACGAATTGTAATAGAAAACTTCATACTTAGAAGCGTCAATTCCTAGACTTGTGCTGTTGTTTACGGCTAAATTATACATGTAGAGTGCGGCACCTGACTCACAATTTCTGAGGTCCGTTGGTGTGTTAATTTGTAGATCTTGAAAAATAACTTCGTCTTCGATTATGCAATTAGTCCCTACTTGTTCTATACTTACTTGATAGTTTCCGGGGCCATTTACAACCAAAGATTCTTGGGTTTCTCCTACTAGGATTTGATTATTTTTTTTCCATGTATGGATATATTTGGGATCTGTTAATCCCGTTTTGATTTCATAAGTATTGCCTTCGCAGATCGTCTGATCTGGTCCTAAATCGATTGTAGTTGTAAAACTACCAGAACTCAAAAATACAGCTGAGTCGTAATTAGAATCGTTGGCATCTCCTATAACAATTCGGATACGGTAGGAACGGTTAGGTATTACAACAGCCGCCGCGTTGAGTATTTGAGTAAAACCTCTCATATTAATAGAGGATGCGCTTGGATCTGTTGGGTTGTAAGTCGAAAAGAGATTCGGATTTACGGATGTGCAAGACGAATTATATTGATTATCTCTGATGTTTTTTACCGATATAGGCTCATTAGTACCCGGAACAATAGCTAAGTTGGTTGTCGTATTAGTTGCTAAATCAGTAAGTAAAAAGGCAAATACGTCACTAAAGCCGCATTGAAACTCTCCAAACTCATTGGAGGCAAACAAAAAATCAAAACTAAAATTTGTAGACAACGGAATAAAATCAAATTCTAAGAAGGCGACATCAGTAATAGGAGTACCTTGGCCAGAGCTGTTGCTAATATTTTGTAAAGTAGGGTCAGTATTGGTATTTATTTGGCTGCTGAGGTTATTGCCAGTGTATTGTCCTTCAGTATATTTAGCAATTCCATTTCGAATAATTACTCCTTCGGTTATGGGGAACAAACCACCATTATTGTTGAAGAAAGCAGTAGACTGGCTCGAGGAAATAGAAATATTAGATACTGTTGTACATGAATTCCCTAAAAGCAGTTGTACTAATTGATCTGCACTTCGGCTTGTGTCATCTACTAGTATACTTTGGCAAAAAGCATTTGAGCAGAATAATGCAAATAATAATAGGTAAACGTTTTTCAAAATGGTTGTGCTTTAGTAGAGTGTGGGGCTCAGCAAAGGTACAAAAAAACCACGATTAGTGTATTTTATCTAGTAAATACGCACTTAATCGATAAAATTAAAATAAAATTTACTAAAAAGATTACAATAAAGATGCAAATGACAACAGAAGCTGCTTTATAGTTGAAACTATTTTTTTTGATATTAATTTTAAAAACAAAAAAACCTGACAATTTTTACATCGTCAGGTTTCTATTTTAATACTTTTTGCAACTATATTGTTGCTACAAGTCTAGTCATTCAATTTCAATACAGCCATAAATGCTTCTTGCGGAATCTCAACATTACCTACAAGCCAATTGCAGCTTGAATCGGAATGTCAAATTGTTGTCTTGGTATCAATTCGCGTAACTTCTCACACATTTTTTTACCAATGTTATACGCATTGCTTTCGTGAATTAAAGCCGAAAGCGCATCAACAGATTGCGCATTCAACAAGACATCTAAACGAACTAATTTAGAGGTTCTCATTCCGATAGGCGAATAATCAAAAGAGGCATATCCTTTAGAAACTGTTTTTAAACGATCGTAAAAATCAAATACAATTTCTGCTAATGGCATATCAAAATTTAACTCTACACGTTCTGTAGTCAAATAAGTTTGGTTTGTGATAACTCCACGTTTTTCAATACACAAACTCATTACGTTACCCACAAAGTCAGCCTTGGTGATAATAGTAGCTTTTATAAAAGGTTCTTCAACTCGATCTAACTTAGAGGGTTCTGGTAAATCAGATGGATTATTGATAATAAAAGGCGTTTCAGGATCTTTTTTGGTATATGCTAAGTACGAAACGTTGGGAACGGTGGTGATTACTGTCATGTCAAACTCACGTTCTAAGCGCTCCTGAATGATTTCCATGTGTAACATTCCTAAAAAGCCACAACGAAATCCAAAACCTAATGCCGCTGAACTTTCAGGTAAAAATACAAGCGAAGCATCGTTCAATTGCAATTTTTCCATAGAAGCACGTAAGTCTTCATAATCCTCAGTGTCTACAGGATAAATACCTGCAAAAACCATTGGTTTTACATCTTCAAAACCAGTAATCATATTTGTTGTAGGCGTTTTTGCATCAGTCAATGTATCACCAACTTTTACTTCTTTAGCCTCTTTAATTCCCGAAATTAAATACCCAACATCGCCTGCTGAAATAACTTGCTTGGGAACTTGGTCTAGTTTTAGCGTACCAATCTCATCAGCAAAATATTCATTACCAGTGGCCATGAATTTAATTTTTTGTCCTTTTTTGATTTGCCCATTCACAACTCTAAAAATAACTTCGATTCCTCTAAAAGGATTGTAGTGTGAGTCAAAAATTAAGGCTTGTAAAGGTTCTTCTGGGTCTCCAGCTGGAGGTGGAATCTTTTCAATAATGGCAGCCAAAATATTTTCGACACCAAAACCAGTTTTACCAGAAGCATGAATAATATCTTCTAATTTACATCCAAGTAAATCAATTATATCATCACTAACCTCTTCAGGATTGGCTGATGGTAAATCTACTTTATTTAAAACGGGAATTATTTCTAAATCATTCTCTAATGCTAAGTATAAATTCGAAATTGTTTGCGCCTGAATACTTTGTGCTGCGTCTACAATCAAAAGTGCTCCTTCGCAAGCTGCTATCGAACGAGAAACTTCGTATGAAAAGTCTACGTGTCCGGGAGTGTCTATCAAGTTCAAGATGTACTCCTCGCCTTTGTAGGTGTACTCCATTTGTATTGCGTGACTCTTAATTGTAATTCCGCGTTCTCTTTCAAGATCCATGTTGTCAAGTAGCTGTGCTTTTTCTTGACGAGCAGTAACGGTTTGCGTAGCACCTAATAAACGGTCAGCTAGTGTGCTTTTTCCGTGATCAATATGTGCTATTATGCAAAAATTCCTTATTTTTTTCATTTTATCCATCTGTAATTTTCAGCCTAAATACTGTCGCATTTAGTAGGCAAAGATAAGCCAAAGTTTTGATTTATAAGAGGGACAAGATAAATTCTGTAAAAAGCAATTTATGCGGTTGTTCTAGGTAATATGACAGGGCATTTTCGTCCTATTTTTTAATAGTGTTTGCGCGAACCGACTAGTTTTTGTTTGGAGGGGTAACATAAATCTCTCGTTCTTTTTCAAATTGTTCTACATAAACTGCGTACTCGGCAGGTTCAATTTTAGTACCACCATATTCAGCATATGTTTTTGTAAATTGAGCGCCAAAATATAAAATAGCGGCGGTGTAGTATACCCAAACCAATATGACAATCAAAGAGCCCGCAGCTCCGTAAGCTGATCCAGTCCCGCTAACATCAATATAAACACCTATTAAATAGCGACCCAACATGAATAAACAAGCTGTAAAAAAAGAACCAATTTTTACATCTTTCCACTTTATTTTAGCATCAGGAAGTACTTTAAATATCACAGCAAAAAGAATGGTGATAACGGCAAAGCTGACCAAAATATTTATAGCTTCGAATACAATTAAAATAACATCGGGAAAATAATGTTTTAACCAATCGTTAATAGCAAGTAAAATACCATTTACCATTAGGGATACGATAAGTAAGAAACTTAAACCCGCAATTAAGGAGGACGAAAGCAATCGGTCTTTAATCCATTTTAACCAGCCGCGCTTTGGTTTTACTTTCAACTTCCAAATGAGATTAATTGAATCTTGGATTTCGCCAAAAACTGTGGTAGCTCCAATTAATAAAGTTACACTGCCTACAATAATCGAAAAGGTAGTTTTTCCTGAAAGCGTGGTGTTTTTTATTACATCTTGGATTTGAGCTGCAGCTTCGTTTCCAATTAATCCGTTTATTTCTCCAAAAACCTGTCCTTGTATTGCTTCTCGACCAAGGAATACACTTGCTAAGGATATCATTAACAATAACAATGGTGCTAACGAAAAAACAGTGTAGTACGATAATGAAGCACTAAGTTTTAAAGCTCTATTGTCCATAAAGCCCTGAAATGTGTCTTTTAGAATGTTGTATGCGGTACTAATTTTTGATTTCAATTTCATAGAGTCATAGTTGATTTACAAAGTTATGTGTTTATTCTCAAAAAATATTTATGAAATTATTTGATGTTTTTGTAACATTGAGCTTAACAGAGTACTCCACAAAATCGAGCTCGTTTTTATTTAAAATGTTGTAATTTTGCAACAAAATTTAGCAGATGATTAAAATTGGCAACATAGAATTACCAGATTTCCCTTTACTTTTAGCACCTATGGAGGACGTGAGTGACCCGCCTTTTCGTAGATTATGTAAAATGCACGGGGCAGACATGATGTATTCTGAGTTTATTTCTTCTGAAGGTCTAATACGGGATGCGATCAAAAGCCGAATGAAGTTAGATATTTTTGATTACGAGCGCCCTGTAGGAATCCAAATATTTGGTGGTGATGAGGAGGCGATGGCACTTTCGTCAAAAATCGTTTCAACGGTAAATCCAGATATTATTGATATCAATTTTGGTTGTCCCGTAAAAAAAGTAGTTTGTAAAGGAGCAGGAGCAGGAGTTTTAAAAGACGTTGATTTGATGATTCGCTTAACGCAGGCTGTTATCGATAGTACGCATTTGCCTGTAACGGTAAAAACGCGCTTAGGATGGGATGATAGTTCAATTAATATTGATGAGGTGGCGGAGCGTTTGCAAGACATTGGTGTGGCTGCTTTGAGCATACACGCTAGAACTCGTGCCCAAATGTACAAAGGTCACTCTGATTGGTCACACATTGCTCGTGTGAAAAATAACCCAAGAATAACCATGCCTATTTTTGGTAACGGAGATATCGATAGTCCTGAGAAAGCTTTACAATATAAGAACGAATACGGTATAGACGGAATAATGATTGGTCGCGCTGCGATTGGGTATCCTTGGATTTTTAATGAAATAAAGCATTTCTTCAAAACGGGAGAGCATTTAGCAAAACCTACCGTTATAGATAGAGTCGAAGCGGTTCGCAATCACTTAACTTGGGCAATGGAATGGAAAGGGGAACGATTAGGAATTGTAGAAACGCGCCCACATTATACTAATTACTTCAAAGGGATTCACTCTTTTAAACCATTCAAGCAACAATTAGTTACAGAGGACAATCCACTAGAATTGTTTGCTATCTTAAATAATATTCAGGAAGCATACGCAGGATACGAAGTGGTTTAACTAAATCTATAATAAAAAATGCCATTAGTTTATTTGGCGGCATTTTTTATGATAGGTCTAAAATGGTTTTAGTAATGCTTTTTATCGTTTTATTCTAGTAATTTTTTACTCACGCGGCTACTTGCGATAAGTGATGCAATAAATCCCAAAGTGACAATTGTTCCCATTACAATTGCAACATTTTCAAAAGAAAAAACTACAGGGTAAGCCAAGGTTGGTGTGAGCATGATTAGCTCAAAATGCTGCTGTAATAAAACAATTGCAACTCCTAGTACAAGTCCTATTAGACCTCCAATAATACTAAGTAAGGTGCCTTGTAGCAAAAAAATCTTTCGCAAATCGTTAATTTCAATTCCTAAGTTAAACAACGTTTTTAAGTTTCCTTTTTTATCCAAGATCATCATGATTAATGCTCCAATAAGATTAAATAACGCAACCACAATAACTAAGGTAAAAATGAGGTAAACAACAATGTTCTCTGTATTAAGCATCTTGTACAGTGATTCGTTGAGTTGGGCCCTATTTTTAATTGTAACTTGGTCTTTAAAAAGAGTATGTAATTTTTCGATTAGCGCCTCTTCGTTTGTTCCGGTTTGTTCCTTAATTTCAATTCCAGAAATCTGGTTGGGTTGGTACTCTAATAATTCTTGAGCCAGTCCCAAATCAGCAAACACATATTTTGAATCTAGGTCCTCGCTAATAGCGTAAACACCTACAGGCACAACAGCACTTTTATTAAAAGCTTGCTCTGCATTTTCTATATTTCCTTTTCCAGGTTTTGGTACTAAGACCTCTAATTGCTTGTTGTAATCTAAGAGTCCAAGCGAAAATTTTTGAGCAATTCCATATCCTACGACCACTTGATATGTATTGGGTTCGACCCACTGCCCCGTATATATTATTTTTTTGATGTCGTTTACTGTGCTAAAATTAGCATCGACACCTTTCAAATAAGTCACTTCTTGCTTGTCATCAAAGGTGAACAAAACTCGCTCTTCAATAACTTTGGTGTAGGACACAACTCCCTCAATTTTCTTGATTTCATTTTCTTGGGCAGGAGTAATAAAAAAGGATTTACCAATAGTACTTGTGATTTTTAAATCAGGATCGATATCGTTGGTAAACGAAAGGCTAAATTCTTTTAGCCCACTAAAAACAGACAGCACTACAAACAAAGCCATAGCACCCACAATTATTCCCATACTCGCAATGCGATTGATAATATTAATAGCATTGTTTTTGCTATTACTTCGCAAGTACCGTTTGGCTATGTAAAGAGGGAAATTCAATTTAAATTTGCTTGCGTTTCTCTAGCAAATCTCGGTTCTCAATAGGATTATCTCTATTGGCTAAGGCAGTATTTATTTTCTCAATATAATCTAAAGAGTCATCAATAAAAAAGACTAAGTTAGGTACTTTACGTAGCTGTAAACGAACTCTTTGTGATAAATCATGCTTAATGTTTTTTGCATTCGACTTAACAGCCTCCAAGATCTCTGGAGCTTTATCTTGAGGAAAAACACTTAAATATACCGTCGCTACAGACAAATCTGTAGTAACACTAACCTTAGATACCGATATAATTAAATTAGATACGCCATTTTTTCTCACTTCACCTTGCAGAATATCAACCAAATCTTTTTGGATAACCCCACCTATTTTTTT
>CAXBGV010000010.1:0-19697 GCA_963975235.1 uncultured Flavobacterium sp.
TCATTATTGGTCGGTGTCTAAGGACGTAGCATAAACATACTTTATCAGAATAATTCATAAAGGAAGAATCACTGTTATGTTGTGCTGTTTAAAAGATTTGTCCTTTGTTGGACAGACAAATGAAGCAATAACTGAGAATTTCAATGTAATAAATCACTCAAAATAAGAAACTGCTTAATGGATGGTCATCACAATACAACTTTGTCATTCTGACGAAGGAAGAGTGGCTGTTAAGTTGTACGCTGCAACTGACTGCTCCTCCTTCGGAATGATAAAGGGAAGTATAGGGATTAACTTAATGATGAACTAAATTTAATATTATACGTTTCGCGATAGTTTATACCCTAATTTATTAGTTTCTATTGCACTATTGCTATTGCTTCAATTTCAATTAGCCATTCTCTTTTTCCTAATATTGATACGCCTACCAATGTGCTTGCAGGATAATTTTCGTTTCCTAAAAATTCTTTTCTTATATTTCTATAAATTGGTAGATCAACTTCGGGGTTGAAATTGACGATATACGTTGTCATTTTTACTACATCTTTAAATGTTGCATTGCAGTGTATTAATTGTTTTTGTAGGTTTTGAAATGTAGCGATAGTTTGCTGTTCCAAATTGGCACCAGTCCCAATCTGACCAGATATGTAGATTGTTTTAATATTATTTGCTTCCGTTATAACTGCTTGTGAAAAGCCTTCACTAGGCTCTATATAGTTTGTTTTAATCATGGATGTATGTTGTTAGGATTTACGTTGAAAAAATCAGTAGAGTTCATTTATCTAGAACGTCCTACAATTAATAGTATGTTTTTTTTTTGATATTGTTTCTTGTTTGTGGCAGGTTTTTTTTTAAGGCTGTATTGCATGAGGGATTGAAACGGCATCCTTTTATGTAGCGGTAGCGAAGTAAAAGATATAGTGAAAAGCCCGACCACGCTGTAACGCTAGTGAAAGTGAGGTCATGCCCAAATAAAAAACCCGTCAAGACAGTTCAAGACGGGTTTTATTGTTATTGTAATTAGTGCTTATGCAAGCATAGTTACAGGGCTTTCGATGTATTGTTTTAATGTTTGTAAGAACTGTGCTCCAGTAGCACCATCAATGGTTCTATGGTCACAAGCTAATGATAACATCATTGTATTTCCTACAACGATTTGACCGTTTTTAACAACTGGTTTCTCTACAATTGCTCCTACTGATAGGATTGCAGAGTTAGGTTGGTTGATAATTGAATTGAATTCTACAATACCAAACATTCCTAAGTTAGAAACTGTAAACGTGCTACCTTCCATTTCTGTAGGTAATAGTTTTTTGTTTTTAGCTCTGCCAGCTAAGTCTCTTACGCTTCCGCCAATTTGAGACAAACTCATTGCATCTGTGAACTTTAATACAGGAACAACTAAACCGTCTTCTACAGCTACTGCAACTCCAATATTCACATGGTGATTAATTGTGATTGCGTCTTCTTTCCACTGAGAGTTGATTTTTGGATGTTTTTTCAAAGCCATAGCACATGCTTTGATGACCATATCATTGAATGAAACTTTGGTGTCAGGAAGGCTATTGATTGCTGTTCTTGCTTGCATAGCATCATCCATTGTAACTTCAATAGTTAAGTTGTAATGAGGTGCAGTGAACAATGATTCAGCTAATCTTTTCGCAATGATTTTACGCATTTGCGAGTTCTTAATTTCTTCAGTGTAAACTTCTCCAGCTGGAACAAATACTTTTGGTGCGGTAGCTGGCGCTGGTACTCCTTCAGGTTTAGCAACTGTTTCTGTTTGCGCAGCAGCTACTTGTACAGTAGAAGCTGAAGTTGGTTTAAAGTTTTCGATATCACTTTTGATGATACGTCCGTTTTCACCTGACCCTTTTACTTGGTTTAATTGAATTCCTTTATCGCTAGCAATTTTCTTTGCCAATGGTGACGCTAAAATTCTTTTTCCATCAGTGCTTTCTTCTTGGACAATTGGAGCAGCTGCATCAGTACTTTCTGCTTTTGGAGCGTCTGAAGAACTGTCGTTCGTCTCAGCTTTTCCGCCTGCTTTAAAGTTTGATGCAATTCCTGATATGTCCGTACCTTCAGGTCCTATGATGGCTAATAAGCTATCAACTGGTGCTGTATTTCCTTCTTCTATTCCTACGTATAAGAGAGTTCCTTCGTTGAAAGACTCAAATTCCATAGTAGCTTTATCGGTTTCGATTTCGGCTAGGATGTCGCCTTCGGCTATTTTATCGCCTACTTTTTTCAACCATGTTGCCACAGTTCCTTCTGTCATTGTATCACTTAAACGAGGCATTGATACTACAACAACTCCTTTAGGTAATGCCGCAGATTTTGTAGGTGCATCGTCTTGTTTTGTGTCTTCTGTTGGTGCTTTATCAGTCGATTCTTCTTTTGAATCTTCGGTAGTTGTAGCGTCTCCTCCAGCTAGTAGTGCAGAGATGTCTTCTCCTTCTTTACCAATAATTGCTAATAAGGAGTCAACGGGAGCAGTTTCTCCTGCAGGTATACCTATGTGGAGTAGAACCCCTTCATTGAAAGACTCAAATTCCATTGTTGCTTTGTCTGTTTCAATTTCAGCTAGGATGTCTCCTTCGCTTACTTTATCTCCTACGTTTTTAATCCAAGTCGCTACCGTTCCTTCCGTCATAGTATCGCTTAATCGGGGCATTGTTACTTTGATTGCCATAATTATAATTTATGTGGGATGAATGGATAGTTTTCTTGTTCGTATACAACATCGTATAATTGTTGTACTGGTGGGTAGTCTGATTCCTCAGCAAAATCTACACATTCTTGAACAAGTTCTTTAACTCTTTGTTCAATAACTTCAATCTCTTCTTCGGTAGCATATTTATTTTCCATGATTACATCTAAAACTTGTGTAATTGGATCAATTTTCTTGTATTCTTCTACTTCTTCTTTTGAACGGTACAGTTGTGCGTCAGACATAGAGTGTCCTCTGTAACGGTACGTTTTCATTTCTAAAAATGTAGGTCCGTCTCCACGACGTGCTCTATCGATGGCTTCAGTCATTGCTTCAGCCACTTTTACAGGGTTCATTCCGTCAACTGGTCCACAAGGCATCTCGTATCCTAAACCTAATTTCCAGATATCAGTGTGATTCGCTGTTCTTTCTACTGAAGTTCCCATAGCGTAACCGTTGTTTTCTACGATGAAAACTACAGGTAACTTCCATAGCATAGCCATATTAAAAGCTTCGTGTAGAGAACCTTGACGAGCAGCACCATCACCAAAATAGGTCATTGTTACTCCGCCTGTTTCAAAATATTTATCAGCAAAAGCTAAACCAGCTCCTACAGGAATTTGTCCTCCTACAATCCCGTGACCACCATAAAAACGGTGCTCCTTTGAGAAAATATGCATAGAACCACCCATTCCTTTAGATGTTCCAGTTACTTTTCCTAAAAGTTCAGCCATTACTCTTTTTGGGTCTACACCCATACCAATTGGTTGAACGTGATTTCTGTAAGCTGTAATCATTTTATCCTTGGTTAAATCCATCGCATGTAATGCTCCGGCAAGGACCGCTTCTTGGCCATTGTACAAGTGAAGAAAACCTCTTACTTTTTGTTGTATGTATAATGCTGCAAGTTTGTCTTCAAACTTTCTCCACAGTAGCATATCTTCATACCACTTTAAATATACCTCTTTTGTAACTTCTTTCATCTCTAATGTTCTTTTGCTAAAGTTTTATTGTGTTATCAATTAGTACCCATAACGCAAAAAAGTTCCTCATCCAAGTTTGCGAATCGCAAAAATAAGACATTCCAACTGAGAACTAAAATTTAAAAGCCGATTTTTAGTTTTTTTATAGGAAGTTTTTATCAAACATTAACGGTAATAAGTTTTTTAAAGAATTAGACTTGTATATCGCGCCTGATTCGCCCATAAAGTATATTTCGATCGGTGATTCTTGCTTGATTTCATATTCAGCTATAGATTGTCTGCAGGCGCCACATGGGGGAATTGGAGATTCAGTTTTATTAGTATCAGAAGCGGCTGTAATCGCCATGTGTACTATCTTGGCATCAGGATACATTGAACCTGCATAAAAAATTGCAACTCGCTCTGCACATAGTCCTGATGGATAAGCAGCGTTTTCTTGATTAGACCCTAAAACAACTTCTCCGTTGTCTAATAAAATTGCTGCTCCTACTTTAAATTTAGAGTAAGGAGCATATGCTTTTTTTCTGACAGCAACTGCTTGCGCCATTAGTTGTTGTGTTGCTATTGGTAATTCACTTAGTACGTCGTAAACGGCTAATTCAGTGGTGATAGTAATGTTTTTCATAGTATGATAAGGAAAAAAAATCCAAATCTCATAAGTTGAAATTTGGATGATTATTTTTGAATTTAGTTTGAATTAATAGGTCTCGTATTTGTCTCCAAAATTAAACGTTAGAGAAAAACGAAGTGTGTTTTCGAGAGGATTTGGAATTTTCGATGCAGAGAATAAATAAGACACATCAATGTTAACCGAAGTGTATTTAAATCCTGCTCCTAGGGAGAAAAATCTTCTTGCTCCTTTTTCAGGACTTTCGTGAAAGTAACCAAGTCGCATAGCGAACGAATCTTGATAAGAGTATTCTGCTCCAACAGAATAGGTGATTTCTTTGATTTCCTCTTTTAATCCATTAGGTGCATCTCCAAAAGACTTGAAAATTCCAGATACCCAACCAATTGAGTTGTAGTCTTGCGTAGCAAGATCAAAGTCAGTTCGGTCTACAGTTCCATCGTTATTTAAATCGCTTCCAGTAAAGTTAGATCCACTACCGCTGTAACCCACGAGTGGAGTTGGTACAAGAAGTTTATTCAGTTCTACATTGATTCCTACTTTGTTGTAATCGTCTAAAATAAAGTCGAACCCAGTCCCTAATTTCAGGTTTGCGGGTATAAAATTGGTGTTAAGTTGATCGTTGTCGTAGCTTATTTTAGGTCCTAAGTTTTGGATGTTGAAACCTGCTCTCCATCGGCCGTTGAACTCATTGTAGGCAATCTCTTCAGATTGGTAAAATCCAGCAATATCAATCGCAAATGTATTGGCAGCTGTAGCGTCTCCAATGTCAGTGGCTACTTTTAGATTAGATCTAATAAATCTACCTGCAACAGCCATCGAGAATTTTTCGCTTAATTTTAGAGAGTAAGATCCGTCAATCGCAAATTCATTAGGTGAAACTGTTTGGAATTGCTCATCTGCGTCACCTGTTTTTCTGAGATCTATGTCTCCAAAACCAAAATAACGTAGACTTCCTGCAAATGCTGCTCGGTCACTTATCTTATTGTAATACGTAGCTTGTCCTAGTGAAATATCATTTGCTAACCCTGTCAAGTATGGGGTATAACTTACAGATATTCCTTGCTTATCTGTGGCAAAGGCGTATTTAGCGGGATTCCACTGTTGTGAAAATGCATCTGCTGATGTTGCTACACCATTATCAGCCATTCCTGCTGCTCTAGCATCTGCGGCTACTTGTAAAAAAGGTACCGCTGTTGTGATCGCTCTGTCTTGCGCTATTGTACTTGTGTACACGGTAATGCAAGCAACTAAAAATAATATTTTTTTCATTTTGAATATTAAAAAATCATTGAACAAATATAGTATATTCTCAAAGTATTACAAGTTTTTCAAATTTTTCTGCTTTCTTATTGGATAGGCTTGATTTTACAGTCAATTTGTAGATATAAACGCCTTTTCCTATTTTGTCTCCAAAATCATCTCTTCCGTCCCAAACAATATCTCTAGATAAAAATCCTTCGGTGGTTACTATTTGGTTTTTTGACCAAACGACTTTTCCTGTTACAGTTAGTACTTGAACTTGCACCTCTAGTGGTTCGAATGGTTTATTGTGAGTAAACCAAAATTCAGTGTAATTCACAAACGGATTCGGATAGTTTAGTACATGAGTCAATGTTATCCCTTCATCTGAAACAACTAAAAACTGAATCTCTACTGTCGATGGATTGTTATACACGTCCCATACCTTAAACGTTATTGTATGTAATCCTGGGGCTATATTTCGTAAAGGAAATCGTAATGTTCCTTTTGTAAAATCATTAGTGTTTGTTTGGTAGTAATCATTTAGAACAAATGGATTACTCACATCTCCGTCTAAAACCGCAGTTATATCATGCCCGATTCCGCTTGCAGTGTTAATTCCGTTCTCATCCTCAAGTACAGCCAGTAAAAACGGAGAGCTATTTGTTATGCCTCCTGAAACAAATGTCTCATCATTCATATATAACTTAACTTTTGGGCTAATATTGTCTTGAGCAGCATTTTCATTAATTCCACCAATTTTTATTGTTGTATTGTATCCCGTTTGATTTTCGATTGTTCCTGACTTGGTTGAGTAGAAACTAATTCGGCCCTTGTTTAACGGAATTCTAATGTCTCTTGGAACGACAAAATTAAATTCAAATAAACCATTTTTAACAGAAGCATTGCCTCTAAATATTGTTTCACCTAAGGTTGAAAAATTTATCGCTGGGCTATTATTATCGTTGTTAAAGGTTGTTCTTTCTATGTTTTTATCAAATATAGCTGTCGCTACATCACCATTGTAATCAGTGAGTAGGTTGTCATTTTCGTCGACTAATTCGCCTGAGAGTTTTATTCTAGCTAGAGACTTGAAGTCGTCTATTTGCTGAGAAACAGGAATGTCATTTACTTTTGTCAACTTAATTTTTGGCTTCGGTATTGCTAGCTTTATGGCGGGATCTCCTATGTAAAACACAACATTCGTTGATGAATTTGGATTGTTGTTTTTGGCAATGCGCAATGCATCAGCAATAGATATGTCTTGGTTCGAGTCATAGGATAAAAGTATTGCGCTAAGTCTATCGTTGAAATTCTCGCCATTAAATTGCGAAATTTCTCTTATTGTTGTTATCATAGCTATAGCGCCTCCTTTTGGATTCCAGTAGGTATATTCCCCTGCGGTTGGTCTGCTGGGATTGTCAAAGCGCGAAAACTCGCAGGTTATAGTAATGAATAGGGGGTATTTGTATTGATTGTTTAAGTTTTGACTGTCTGATTTTTCCCAAATGCGCTCTGCGGCTAAGCCATCTTCGCCTCCATGACCGAGGTAGTTAAAAATTAAAGCTCCTTTCTCAAAAGCGTTAAATATATCAGTTCTTGCTTTTGGATAGCGGAAACCTCCAGCAGATGCTTCTTGACTGTACGAGTCTAAAATAATTTTATTGACGTTGAAAAAAGGTTTTTTTGTGCTAATTAGATCGGCTAGTTTATTTTGTCTGTCTTGTAGACTAGCATCAGATGGTATGTCAGAATCATCAGTTATGATTACTACATTATTTCTCCAATTTCCAAGTGATTTGATATCATGATATTGCAGAACTTTGTCGACCATTTCATTTGCCTGGAGAGGGTTGTTTACTAGCATGCGTCCAACTGTAATGTCTATTCCTCCAAAAAACGAAACCACATTTCCTTCGTTAGTATCCATTAAACCATAGAAGTCATCAGATGCGAAACAGGATTCTCCTATCGAATTACTGTTTAAGGCATGATATATAGGTACAATGTTATTGTTATTAGAAATTCTGTTTTTATAGTCGTAGGATGCATCTCCAAATAGATTAACATATCTTAATTTTTTATCAGGAGTAGAGGCGTTGTCGTAAATGTATTTTATACAGTTACGAATAGCGGCTATATCTTGTTTTCCGGAGGAGAATTCTTGATAGATATTCTCGGTTGTAATTACTTTTACATTTAATTTTGAATACGATCGATGAAAATTCGCCAGTTTTTCTGCTTGCGTTGCTAGGGAATTAGGACTGATGATAACGTAATCTATATCTGTGAATTGACCTTGATTGTTTTTAAAAATTGTTCCTTTTATGTTTTGATTGGTAATTTTAGATCTATTCTCTTTTAAGGGACTATAAAAGTCTTGGGGTTCAATAGCGACGTACTTTTTGATCGAGCCCATTTCGGACTGAAAAGAAAATGAATCTTGCTTGTTGTTCTCTATTTTTGTAACGCTAGCTAGATCTGTAATGTCCCAAACCTCTGATATTCCTGCTGCATTAGTAATAGTATATTGACCAATTCCTGTGCTACTCGATGCTAAATCGTACTGAAAACGGAATTGCTTTCCATAACCTTGAAGTTTTCTCCTAGCAATAATATTGATATAGTCCAGATATCCTTTGGATCCGGGTACAGCATTGTTGTTGAAAGATATTTTAATTTTAGTGTTTTCGCTTCCTACGGCTCTTGTGTTTGTAGGTAATGACGCAACATTGAAATTGACGCCTGAGGTAGGTTGTATTGCAGCGATTGCTACTGTAGCTGTATTTTGTCCATTTGTGCTTAGCGAAAATGAGGTAGGTGTAAAGGCGGCTGCTGCGAATGTTGCTCTAATCTTTAATGGCACTGAGCTGTCTATGTTAGGAAAATTGAATTCAAACTCTTGATCAGGATTAAAATCAAATGATTCTCCAAACCATTGTCTGCCCAAGCGGCTTATATTTATAACGTCTTGTTCGTGAAACTGGTAATCATCAAAGCTGTTTATTTGAACTGAGCTGTTGCCTATAGGTTGTGTTTGTTGCTGAATCCTTTTTCCGTTCGAAGCAGAAACGGTTAAGTAATAGTATGACTTTGAATCGTATAAGTTGAGATTAGTATTGCTTTCTGAATTCCAATTTTCGATACCCTCTGCATAAAATAAGATATAATCTTCATTGTCGAATTTACCATCCTCTTCTCCAATGATTTGTATGGGATTTTGCATTAAGTCACTAGGATATTCTATGTTGTTCGCTAACGGTAGCATTCTTCCGCCATTTCCATACAAACTTATTTTGCGTGGATCTATATTTGTCGTGTTCAGTCCTAGTTCATTCAAGAAATTTTTCGAGATTTTGTATATTCCAGATTTTTCTATGTAAAACCGATACCAATCTCCGTTAGCAAGCACTGAATTGGTAATAAAGCTACTAGTTCTGTTTGTTTTAGCAGTTCTAGTATTGTTATTAGCCGTTATTTGATAAGTGAAAGAAGTAATTCGTCTAAGACCATTTTCATCCTTAATTATTGGAGATAACGTCAAGAACGTTTGTGATTCATTTCTTGAGTTGTAAGTCTGAATCTTGGGTTGCGGACTGCTTGGGATGTATTCTGTGGATAAATCGGCTAATTCTTTATTCGAAATATTTTCATAAGCCACATTGGTGAGTACTACATTGTTGTCGAAGCTCAAGCTGCTTAGGTTTATTATTTGGTTAAAAAGAACCGTTTTAGTCGAGGCGTCAAAGAGGTAAAATTCGCTGTCAAATTGAGGAACATTCAAAGTGCTAGCTCCAAAATGCATTTCGGTTTTTGGGCTCCAATTGATCACAAAAGTACCGCTGTTTTGAGCATGCACGCTTGTTAAAAGTAAGAATAGTGTACCTAAAAAAAGATTTCGCATTATATTTTTGAAGTTGTCTAAATAGTAATTGATTAAATTACGTAAAAATATGTCTTTTAGTAGAAAAATAAATAATAAATAGTATAAATTTGCGTTTGATTTGTATAATTTGCTCTGAAAGTTGCAAGTTTATAAATATATTTAATTCAGTATTGCAGGTTAATGGTTAATTAGTAACTTGCGTCACTTAAAATTTCACCTTTTATCAGTATGAAAGTAAACAAAATTATAGCCTTACGATTGATGTTGTCAATGCTTATGGTCATAGGTTTTGCTAGTTGTAGTAAAAAATCTAGTTCTAAGAACACCTCAAGAGGAACGGGATGGAACGTTGATAGTAAAAAAGTACAAGCTGCCAAAAAACAGGAAGCAGGCCCAGGTCTCGTTTTCGTTGAAGGAGGTACCTTTACGATGGGTAAAGTACAAGACGATGTTATGCATGACTGGAATAATACTCCAACACAGCAGCATGTCCAGTCATTTTACATGGATGAAACTGAGGTTACAAATTTCATGTACCTAGAATATTTAGATTGGTTGAAAGGCGTTTTTCCTCCAGAAGAAGAAAGCTACAGACATATATACGAAGGAGCATCTCCAGATACCTTAGTGTGGAGAAATAGATTGGGTTATAACGAGACTATGACTAACAACTATTTAAGACACCCTTCATATGCAGATTATCCTGTTGTAGGAGTAAATTGGATTCAAGCAGTTGAATTTAGTAAATGGAGAACAGACCGTGTAAATGAGGCTATTTTAGAGAAAAAAGGGTATCTGAAAAAAAATGCGAAGACTGACGATGTTTCAGCTGAAAGTTCTTTCAGTACTGATACATACTTAGCTGCGCCAACTATGACTTACGGAGGAAACGAGGAAGTTGTTTTGAAAGGACCAAAAGGAGCGAGAAAAGCACCTAAAGCTGGTAAAGATGGAACGGTAGCTGAGGCAAAAAATGTTTATGCACAACGTAGTTCGGGGATATTGTTACCAGAATATAGACTACCAACTGAGGCAGAATGGGAATATGCAGCTGCAGCTGATGTGGGGCAAAGAGAATATAATATTTACAAAGGTCAAAAGAAATATCCATGGTCTGGTAGTTATACCCGTTCTGGTAAAAGACAAACTAAAGGAGATCAGCTTGCTAACTTCAAGCAAGGAAATGGTGATTACGGTGGAATTGCTGGTTGGTCAGATGATGGTGCTGATATTACAAATGAAGTAAAGAAATATCCGGCTAATGATTTTGGATTATATGACATGGCTGGTAATGTAGCAGAATGGGTATTGGATGTTTATCGTCCAATAATAGACAATGAAGGTAACGACTTCAATTATTTTAGAGGGAATATGTACTCTAAAAACAAGATTGGTGCAGATGGTAAGATAGAAATCGTTACTGTGCAAAATATGAAGAGAGATACTTTAAGCAATGGTAAAGTGATTGTTCGAAGTTTTCCAGGTCAAATTGCACAAGTGCCGGTAGATGAGCAGGAGACTTATTTGAGGCAAAACTTTAGTAAAAGTAACAACATAAATTACCGTGATGGTGATAAGCAGTCTTCTAAATATTACAATTTTGGAGAATCAGAGTCAGACGATGCTTCTGATAAAAAGATTGATAAAATGTACAACTCTCCTAAGCACAATGTTACAACAGATAGTTTAGGTTTGATGGTAAGAAAATATGATAGATCTAGCAAAAGAACTACTTTGATAAACGATGAAGTCAGAGTTTATAAAGGAGGTTCTTGGAGAGATAGAGCATATTGGTTAGATCCAGCTCAAAGAAGATATTTTCCTCAGGATATGGCAACAGATTACATCGGATTTAGATGTGCGATGTCTAAAGTTGGTCCAAAAGCTGAAAAAAGAAAATCGCCTAGAAATTAATTATTAGTAATATAGTAGTAAAAAGCCCTTTGATTAGGGCTTTTTATTTTTAAATCATTTACAGATGGATATTCGTTTTATTCATAGCTTATTTTTAAACTGTACTTCTGTTTCTATTGATACAAGGAAGATCGAGAAAGGAAGTATGTTCGTCGCAATAAAGGGTGATAACTTTGATGCAAATACCTTTGTTGCTGAAGCATTCGCCAAAGGAGCGTTGTATGTTATTATTGATGACAATTCATGTTATGTTGACGAGCGTACATTGCTTGTGAGTGATAGCCTTGTTGCGCTTCAAGAGCTTGCTAAATTTCATAGAGCTTATTTAAAACTACCTATTATCGCTTTGACCGGTAGTAACGGTAAGACTACAACAAAAGAACTTATTCAGGTTGTGTTGGCTAAGAAGTATAAAACCAAAGCTACGGTTGGAAATTTAAATAATCATATAGGGGTTCCTTTGACGTTGTTGTCCTTTACGCGAGATACTGAAATAGGAATTGTAGAAATGGGTGCTAATCATAAAAAAGAGATTGAGTTTCTTTGTGATTTGGCAAATCCGGATTATGGTTATATTACCAATTTTGGTAAAGCACATTTAGAGGGTTTCGGAGGTGTTGAGGGTGTTATCGAAGGTAAAAGTGAGCTTTACCAGAATCTTGATAAAAATAATAAACTCGTTTTTGTCAATCTAGACGATCCTATTCAGGTTGATAAGTCAACTGTTATGAATACGTATTCATTTGGTTTAAATAAGCAAGAAGCAGATGTTGTGATCCTTGATGTAAAAGCTAATCCTTTCGTTCAGGTACAATTTGAATCAATAGTGATATATTCGCATTTAATAGGGCTGTACAACGCTAATAACTTAAATGCTGCACTCACTATAGGTAAGTATTTTAAAGTTGCTGATATTGATATTAAAGAAGCACTAGAAGCTTACGTTCCTGAGAACAATAGATCCCAAATGTTAAAGAAGGGTAGTAATCAGGTTATATTAGATGCATATAATGCTAATCCTAGTAGTATGGCTGTTGCTATCGATAATTTTCTGCAATTAAAGGGTGATCGAAAAGTGATGATTCTCGGTGATATGTTTGAGCTTGGACAAGAAAGTGTTGAGGAACATAAAGCTATTGTTACCAGATTAAGTAGTGTAAATAATTATTTATGTTGTTTTATAGGTTCGTATTTTAACGATTGTAAAATAGACAAGGATAGCTTACTGTTTTTCGAGTCGTATGAAATATTCGCTAATTATTTTAAAAATCTAAAAATAGAGAATAGTATGATTTTAATTAAAGGATCAAGAGGTATGGCCTTAGAGCGTACGTTGGATTTGTTTTAAGAAAATGTTCTCATATAAATGTTCAAGCCTGCTTATTTTAATATAAGTGGGCTTTTTTGTTTTGGTGTTTTTTCTATTCTTAGGTTTCTTTGATGAGCTAAGTGTTTGGGTGTACGAGTATACGTTTAGATCTTGGTAGTACATTTTTGTTCAAAAATGTTCGTAGGGTCATATAGGTTTCTTAGCCCCATAAGATTTTGTGATATAAAATTTGTTGTAATGTTTCTTTTGTTGGTGTAAGTCTTCAGCTCAGATGTGCTGTTGCATTTAGTGTTTTGCTACTAAGTACTTATTTTTTTAGCCTAAATGTTTAAATTGTTCGTGATAGTTCTAAAATTGTAGTTGTATTTCATTTTCAGTCTTGTTTTTATTATAATTATGCTATGTGATTGCCGGTTTGGTTGTTTACTATTTACTTAATTACTTTGTGAGTCGTTCAGCTATTATTTTTCGTTTTTAGTCTCTGGTGTTATGTACAGTAAGTTTTTGTTCTGGCAGTTTTTTTAAGTAGATCAGTAGTGTATTGTAAGACAGAAATTAAATTTAATTTTTAATCAAATTTATCTAAATGTAAAAATTAATAATAATCCCTATGCGTTACTTTATTATACGGGTGATTCTAGCTTTTCTTTGTATAGCTCTTGCGTTGAAGTAAATATATTGTTGATTGGTAATTCAAGGAGAATAATCGATTTAAAAATTAATGATTTCAAAAATAACAATAAACGGATTTAATATTCTGGATTATCAAAAATACAATAGATGTAAAATTCAAGGACTTACAGGAGTAGACTTTTTTGAAGATTATATAGTAGAAATAGATTACTTCAATTCCGTATTGATTTTATATGACAAGCAAGAAATAATTCCATTGCAATATGAACTTTTAATATCCAAACACAATTTTAAATTATTTAGTCTGTATGGCTTTTTTTTCATACTAATTAATTTAGTAGTAAATGAAACATTAAGTATTAATGGAATTTTTTTTTGTCACTGCTAGCGGTTGAAATATTACTCTTTTCAATTCAGCAGAAGTAACAGAAAAGAAGAGTGGGCAGTTTGCGGCTATCAGAAAAAACGCAAGTTTTTATGGGTTTGATGAATCAATATATTTCAAAGCTATAGAGGTAGTGTTCAATTATGTAAAATGTAACGATATTTAATAGATTATACTGAAACGAATAGTTTGGATTTTAAGAAGAATATTGTAATTGGTATAATTGGAGGAGGTTTTCTAAAAGCATACAATATCTTAATTGCTTATGAAAAGTCTGAAGTCTAATTAAGAAAGAACGAGTCAAATGATACTTCAATAAACGAAATGATTTCCGATGGTTTTTATTTAGTAAAGGAATTACGTTCAAATAAAATTGTGGTGTCTAAAGTGATTGAAGCAGATAATTTTTTTAATGATATAAAAATTGATGATGAAATACTTGAAGTAAATAACACCAAAGCAAAGAATATTGATCGTGGCGAAATTGATAAATTAAAGAGTCCGTTGGGACTAAATTTTAATATAAAATGAAAAGAGGTAAAAAGACATTTTACATTTATACTGATGTGGTAAAGTTGCTTTAAATTAATTAAACAGATCTTTTAATACTTTGTTGTAATTATGAATGAATACATAGAAGTTGCTTTCTATGGTGGTAAGATAGATGTGTAAAACAAAAATAGTTATGCAAAAAAAAAACTCCTTAATTTCTTAAGGAGTTTTGTGGGCGATGAGGGGTTCGAACCCCCGACCCCCTCGGTGTAAACGAGGTGCTCTGAACCAGCTGAGCTAATCGCCCTATTTTACTAATTTGCTATCATTTCCTGATTGCGAGTGCAAATATAAGACTCTTTTTTGAATGTGCAACTATAAAATGAAAAAAAATTAAATTATTTCTGCAACAACAAATGTACTGCCTCCGATATAGATAAAATCACTGTAGGTTGCGGCTTCCAAGGCTTTCGCGTAAGCGATTGTAATTGAATCGTATACTTTTCCTTTTAGGTCAAAAGTGGTTGCTTTTGCATGTAATTCTTCTGCGTCTAAGCCTCGAGGATTATTTGGTTTGCTAAAGTAATATATTGCATCTTTAGGAAGTAATGGTAAAATATGATCTAGGTTTTTGTCGTTTACGACACCAAATACGATATGTAGTTTTGTAAAATGCTCTTTGGCTATTTGTTTCATCACAATAGATAATCCTTCTTTATTGTGTGCAGTATCGCAAACTACTTTCGGTTGTGTTCGTAACTGTTGCCATCTGCCTTGTAGTCCCGTGTTTTTAATAACTTGCTCTAAACCTCTTGCCACAGCTTCATCAGTAATGTCGAATTCATTTTGACTATTAAGTACAGCTATTGTTTGTAGTACTGTTTTTTGATTATGAATTTGATAATCACCAATTAAATCAGATTGTTGAAAAGGGAACAAAGACTCTGATGCAAAATGTATGGGGCTGTAGCAGCCTGTCGCCTTCGCTATGAACACTTCTTTGGTTTCTTTGGTGTATTCTCCAATGACAATAGGTATCTGTGGTTTTATGATACCTGCTTTTTCATACGCTATCGCTTCGAGGGTGTTGCCGAGAAATTGTGTGTGATCTAGTCCTATGTTAGTAATTACTGATACTAAAGGTGTGATAATATTTGTCGCGTCAAGTCTACCGCCCATACCAACTTCTATAATGGCTATGTCTGTTTTTTCGTTTGCAAAATAAGTAAAAGCGAGGCCAACACTCATTTCAAAAAAGCTAATGTCATTCGATTCGAAAAAAGTTTTATTACCATTGATGAAGTCACAAACAAATGATTCGCTTATCACTTGACCATTAATTTTAATTCGTTCTCGGTAATCTTTGAGGTGAGGTGAGGTGTAGAGTCCTACTTTGTATCCTGCTTCTTGTAAAATCGAGGCAAGCATGTGTGAGGTAGATCCTTTACCATTAGTACCGCCAACATGAATGCATTTTAGTTTTTGTTGCGGATTATCAAGATGGTTTAGTAGTGCAATAGTATTTGTTAAGTCTTTTTTATATGCCGATGCGCCTTGCAGTTGGTACATTGGAAGTTGGCTAAACATCCAATCGGTTGTTTCTTGATAATTCATTTCAGTATTTTTGACGTCTACTATTATGCTATTTATTCGCCTAATTTAAAGTTTACCGTAATAAACCCTATTTGTGTTTCGGGTGCGTTGGAGTCGGGTTGCCATTTGTACTTTCTAGCTGTTGCTAAAGCTGGTTCTACCAAGCAAGGATTTGTATTCGTTGTTCCCTTGGTGTATTTAGCAGCAATTACATTCCCACTTCGGTTAACTGTAATTTGAACTACAACGGTTCCAAATTCATTGCATTTTTGTACTTCTTTTCCTCTAGAGCTTATATTTCTTCCGTTCAGTCCCCAGCCACTTCCGTTACCAGTTCCTCCACCTGAGCCATAATAGCTGTTTGCGTAGGGATTTCCATTCAGACTTCCTTTGTCTCCTGGAGTGTCATCTGGTCCCTCGCCTCCTTTTGATTTTCCATCAGATTTTGGTCCGTTTATCAAACTAGAGAGTGCATCAGAAGTACTTTGTGACGGTTTTGGACTTTCCTTTGGCTTAGGTTTTACCTCCTCGGTAGCTACTTGTTTTGTGGGTTGTGCTTTTTTAACTGCTTTCATTACCACTGCCTCTTCGATGTCTTGTGACAGTATTTCGTCTTCGCTAGATGCTGCTGCTTTTGCTGCAGTAGGCTGTGGTGCAGATTGGATGGCTTCTGTTGGTTGTAGGTCTCCAGAGCCAAATTCAGTAGTACCAAAATTAATGGCGATACCATTTTCTGGTGGTGGATCTAATGAAGTTAATCCTAAATAGAAAAACAAAACAAACAGTATCACAAAAAGTATTGATGTGATGACAAATGATTTTTTTTCTTCTTTGGTATCTAAATATTTCATGCAGAAAGGATCGGTGTTTTTAGTTTAGAGTGTCTATTTTGGCCTTACAGCTAAAACTACTTTAATTTGATTTCTGTTAGCAATGTCTAGTACATTTACCGCTTTCTCTATTGGTACGCCTTCTTCGGCTCTTAAAATTATAGCTTTTGATTTATCTGCGGTAAAAAGAGATAACAATTTCGCTTCCAATTCAGTTTCAGAAACAGGTTCTTTATCGATAAAAAACTCTAATTCTTTATTGATGCTTACGGCGATGTTTTTATTGCTATCTGTTTTGCCCTTTGCCTTTGGTAATACTAAATCCAATGCGTTGGTTGTAACCATTGTTGATGTTAGCATGAAAAATATCAATAACAAAAAGACAATGTCTGTCATGGATGACATATTGAATTCAGCACTAACTTTATTTCGTCCTCTTAAATTCATAATTATGCTGGGTCATTAAGTAAATCTAAAAAGTCAACGGCATTGGCTTCCATCTGATGTACGATTTTGTCTGTTTTAACTACTAAGTGATTGTATCCTACATAAGCAATAATTCCTACTACAAGTCCCACTACAGTAGTGGTCATGGCAGTGTAGATTCCTTCTGATAGTGCACCTACTTCGATTTGTCCTCCGGCAGTAGCCATTTTATGAAAGGCCTGTATCATTCCAACTACCGTTCCCAAGAAACCAGTCATAGGACCAGCACCAGAGATCGTTGCAAGCATACTAACGTTTTTTTCTAATTTGTATATTTCTAGTTTTCCGGCGTTTTCGATTGCTGTATTAATATCGTCCAATGGTTTTCCTATTCGGGAAATTCCTTTTTCTATTAGTCTTGCTACTGGAGATTTTGAATGTGCACAAGCTATTTTAGCATTGTCAATACGCCCGTTTCGTATATTGTCTCGAATTTGGCTCATGAAATTACTGTCCATTTGTGATGCTGCATTGATCGCCATAAGACGCTCAAAGTACAGATAAAGTGCAACAAAAAACATAAGGAATAGAGCAATCATTATGATTTGTCCCGCTAGTCCTCCGCTAGTTAATAATTCGATAATTGATAATGTTTTTTCAACAGGGACTGCTTCTGCTAAATTTTCACTGGCAACAGATAAAGTATCTGCTTGTAACAATAGGCTCATATAATTTTTCTTTGTTATTGAAACGCTAATATATTATAAAAATTGTTATTCTGTAAGATTAAAACAGTAAAGAAATGCATTGTAGTGTAAACTTTTGATTGCCGTTTTGAGACGGGTCAAAAAAAATCAGTTTGATAAATTTACATTGCTGCATTTTTATCAAACTGATGTTTATTTTTGCCTAAAGAAAAAAAGTATTTGTTCCTTTAAGTTGTTCTTGTAAAATGTGTTACACTAACTGTTTTAGTGCTATCTCAAATGCAGTTGCACTGATGTTAGTTTTCGAGCTATTTATCGCATGTGCTTTCTCGATTGCATTTTTTATTATTTCTGAAGTATCATGAAAAACAGCTTCGTCTGTCAATTCTACTTTCTTTTCCATGAAGTATGCAAAAACGCGTGCCATACCACAGTTGGAGATGAAGTCAGGAATTAAACTAACCTTGTTGTCTACATGCTCCATTATCGGGCCAAAAAAGATTGCTGTGTCAGCAAATGGAACATTCGCTCCACAGGAAATTACTTCTAGTCCGTTAGCGATTAGGCTGTCAATTTGCGATTGAGCAACTAAACGGGATGCAGCGCAAGGTGTGAAGATTTCGGCACCTATTGTCCAAATTTTCTCGTTTATTTCATCAAACGGAATCATATTGTCAGCGACTAATTTATTACCGTCTTTGTTTAAAAACAAGGTCTTAATTTCATCAAATGAAAATCCTTCTTCATTGATGATTCCACCATCACGATCAATAATTCCAATTACTTTTGCACCCATTTCGGCTAAGTAAAAAGCTGCAGCTGATCCTACGTTACCAAAGCCTTGCACGATTGCTTTTTTTCCTTTTACATCGCCACCGTATATAGTGTAATAATGACGAACAGCTTCGGCTACGCCATAACCTGTGATCATATCAGCAATAGTATATTTTCTAGCTACATCAGGAGAGAATTTTGGATTTTCGATAACCTTAACAACTCCTTGTCTTAACTGACCAATACGGTTTATTTTATCTGCTTCTGTAGGTTTAAAGTGTCCGTTAAATACGCCTTCCTGTGGATGCCATACACCGCACTCTTCTGTCATTGGTATTACTTCATGTATTTCATCTACATTAAGATCACCACCAGTTCCGTAATAACTCTTTAATAAAGGAGATACTGCTTTATACCAACGTTGTAAAACTCCTTTTTTCCTTGGGTCATTTGGATCAAAATTAATTCCAGATTTAGCACCACCGATAGCAGGTCCAGAAACGGAGAATTTTACTTCCATTGTTTTTGCTAGTGATAATACTTCATTCATATCAAGTCCTTTTCTCATGCGGGTTCCACCACCAGCGGCACCACCACGCAGTGAGTTGATCACAGTCCATCCTTCGGCTTCTGTTTCGGGATCTTTCCAATTAAAAATAATCTCAGGCTCTTTATTTTCGAATTTATGCAGTAAATCTTTCATTTTTTTGCGATATGTTTATTTTTGGCAAATATAATAAAAGGTATTATGAGAATTGTTGATTATTTTGCAAAAATGTATAAGCACCTTCTTTTTACTACAATCCTAGTAGATCTTCTTTAAGTCCTTTATTTACTGGGTTGTCAGATAACCAGATTCCAAAAAAAGCTTTTTTGAATTCAAGTCCTTTTATTTTTCCTTTGTAATCTTTGTTTTTCGTGATCCAGAGCGACTCATCAAGAGGGTTAAAAGTTAACTCAAACAAGTCTCCAATTTTTGTGTCTTCAGTACTTAGTAAGTATTCAAGTTCTTTCAATTCTTTGGCGTATTTTAACATGCCTTCTTCGCCCACTGATTTTTCCATTCCTTTTTCAAGTGCTTTTGAAAGCTTATTAGAACTTACTAGGCCAGAGGTGATTCTTAAAGTGATAGCCATTTCAGTTTGGCTGTCCAAAATTTGC
>CAXBGV010000011.1:0-19591 GCA_963975235.1 uncultured Flavobacterium sp.
GTTAATTTTATATTCAGTTTGCGAAAATACAATTATCTAATTAATAATTATACTCGTAACGTTTTATTTTGCAAAAAAAAACTAATTGAAAAAAAAATCAGTCTTTTATGGTCATTTTTACTAATTCAATCTTCTTATTTGTCGCTTCTTCTATCACAAAATGATAGGTACCTATAGCAATAGCCTCTCCTTTTAGCGGAATTTCCTTGGCAAAATCGACAATAAACCCTCCAAGAGTCCCATACGAATCACTTTCTGGAATTTGCAGTTTATAAGCTTGATTCAAGTACTCTACATCAAATCGAGCAGAAAACAGATAGGTGTCGTCACCTAGATCCTTTTCGATTAAAGTTTCATCGGCATCATGCTCATCCTCAATCTCACCAAAAAGTTCTTCGACAATATCCTCTACTGTAATTATTCCCGATGTACCACCGTACTCATCTAAAACCACAGCTACGCTTTTTCTTTTCTTGGTTAATAAATCTAACACGTCTTTGATATAGATTGTCTCTGGAACAAACTCGACCGGTATCACTACGGATTTTATATTTTTTGGCTTTTTAAACAAATCAAAGGAGTGTACATAACCAACAATATCATCAAGTGAGTTTTCATAAACCACAATTTTAGAATAACCCGTCCTAACAAACAAATCCTTCAATTCATCTATTGGATCAAACAAATCTATAGCCACAATCTCTGTTCGAGGCGTCATAATGTCGCGGGCTTTAACACCTGAAAACTCTAAAGCGTTTTGAAACATTTGAATCTCTGAATCAACTTCCTCATTATCTTCATAAGTACTCATTTGCTCTGTGATATAGTTCCCAAGCTCTACTTTACTGAAATAAAGTTGTACTTGATCCCCTGCTGTTCTAAAGAATTTTTTTAAAATAAAATCAGAAACCCAGATAAAAAATGACGATATGAAATAGAATAAAATATAAAAACCGTAGGCTGGAATAGCAAAAAATTTAATAAGCGAATTGGCATACAACTGAAAAAAGACTTTTGGCAAAAACTCTGCGGTAATCAAAACAATTAGCGTAGACAAAACTGTTTGTAGCAACAGATTTAACAAAGGAGAGAAATGATATCCTAAAGAATCGATCAATACCATCAACAAATCACCCATGAAAAAACCATAAATAACCAAGGTAATATTGTTGCCAATAAGCATTGCAGCAATAAACTTAGATGGTTTTTCAGTAAGCTTAGTTAAGATCTTAGAGATGAATCCGTCTTGCTTTTTTTCTATTTCAAGATAAATTTTATTGGAAGAAACAAAGGCTATTTCCATTCCAGAAAAAAAAGCACTTAGTATTAAACACAATATTATAATACTAATTTCCATAGCTTAGGATTTGTTATTTCGGTTATGCAGTTTATTGGCAAAGTTTCTCCTAAAGAAAAACATGAAGATACAAACTGCAGCAAAAGCCACACTAATATAAGGCGTTGCTTCAGGATCACTCCATTTAGAAACAGCATCGTACACAAAAGCGATAGCAACAATGAGATATAAGTACGGTGTGTATTTTAAATAATTCATAAGATAATTTTCTATTTTATTCAGACGATTCTATTTCGCCCTTGATGCGTTGAGAGTTGATGACTTTAAAATCTTTACTAAAATCAATGCCCTGACCATTAGAAGTCCCCTTTAGGTCTGTAAATTTAAACTTTTTCTCTGTATAAAACCATTCGTTCTTCTGATCAAAATACATCTGTTCTGTTTCCAGCATCTGACCGTCTTCCGAGACAATCTTAACATTACCTTGTAAATCTATGATCGATGTCTGTTTGTAAGAGACAGCGTAATTTGATGTCACCCTCGTTTTTTTTCCCTTGTCGTCATACAAGGTAACATCTATTCCTTTTGGGAATTCCGTAAAGGGAAAGGCCACGGTTGCAAAATCCAACATCTTAGGACTAATTAAAACCACCTTTATCAAACCTGAGTCTGTATATTTTAAGTTCACCTTATCTGCATCACCGCTAGGAGTAAACTCTGTAAAATTAATTTTTTGTACCTCTTTAAAATTACTTTCGCACCCAAAAAACAGAGTCACGGCAAAAGCCATGACTAGGTATATAGTTTTATTATTATTTTTTAAAATCATATATCAAAAGATACCACAGTGAATCTCTTACTTTTTTGCTACGAGTAACGTCTATTGGAATTTTCTCTTCTCAAACCATCTATCATTGAGCGACAGACCAACACTAAAATTCGCATAGTTTTCTCGAATTAGCCCAGCGCTAGTAGTACCCCTTTTTCCCATTTCAAAACCAAAATTTACATTAGAGAAAGATCCTGTTATTGGCAAACCAAAACCTAATGTAAAACCCATATCATTAATAGACTCAGATTTCACAACCAAACCTGTTTTTTCATATTTTAGACCAGCACGATAAACGATACGCTTTGCATAACTTGAAAAAGAATTATAATCTGGCACAAAGTAACCACCTATACTGTATTTAGTCGATTTTTCATAAGTTACATCCGCAGATTGGTTATAAGAATTAGCAAGATTACCAACACTTCCAACAACTGCTTGCGCTCCTACTAACCATTTTCTCGCTTCACCAATACCTAACCCTACAGAAAGCTTACTTGGCAAAGTCAAAATTCTAGTATCGCTTACTTGGTCATCAGCGTCTACAACTGAAAAATTGAAATCTGTATTATAATTTACTGCCGATACGCTATTCGTGTTATTTGATGTTAGTTCACTTTCTAGTTTATAACTAACACTACTAAACATACTGATTTTTTTGTAAATCCTAGTTTGATACATTGCACCTACACTAAAATCAAAGCCTGACAAATTCGAGGTATTTAATTGTCTAGTCCCGACAGGAACATCATTTACAAAAACTAATCCTGAATTTTCGATTGTTCCAAAATTATAATGTATATCAGCACCCAAGCTAAATTTTGGAGTAATTTTGTAAGCTGCTCCCAGAAAGGCTTTGTTTAAACCTCCAGTACCATCATACCTGCTATTAACACCACCATCAGCAGTAGATAAAGTTTGTATTTGATATCCTACTGAAGAATAAGGAATCAATCCAAAACCAACTCCAATCTTACCTAAAGGCAATCCAACAGCTAAATAATCAAGAGTAGTTCGAGTAGCATCCTCAGATACAGAACCCGACTTCAATTTTGAAGTATTATATGATCCTCCAACAGCAAAGGTAGTTAGCTTTAAATTAGCATAACTAGCTGGATTATCCATATTTAGGTGTATACTATCTTGCTCTACCGCTATTCCCGCCATCGCACGCATCTCAGCAGTACCTTTATACCTAACATCACCAATACCATAATAAGAATAAGGAGAAGAAGTTCCTTGCTGAGCAAAAGAAGCTACTGACAAAAGCAAGC
Organism: uncultured Flavobacterium sp.; assembly: GCA_963975235.1. Classification (GTDB taxonomy): domain Bacteria; phylum Bacteroidota; class Bacteroidia; order Flavobacteriales; family Flavobacteriaceae; genus Flavobacterium. Next base: position 3,401 of record CAXBGV010000011.1, read on the forward strand.
AGGAAGCTATGAAAAGTTTTTTAATCATTGTCGATTTTATATTGAAATGTTTGGTTCAAACTTTCTAACAGGAAATTTGAATTGGCAAATATGGTATTTTTTAATCGTTTAGCCAAAAATTCTGTGTCTCCACCCGTTAAAATTATTATAAATTTTGAAGCCAATCCCTGATATTCATCTATGAAACCGTCAATCTCATGGACCAATCCATTTATAACACCCGAATGAATAGACCCAGAAGTGGACCTACCAATCACTTCATCTACATCTTCTAAGGTTAACAAAGGCAATCGAGCTGTATACGCGTGAAGCGATTCGTAACGCAAACGCAAACCTGGTGAAATCGCTCCGCCACGATAATTATCTTGATCATCAATAAAATCATACGTTACACAAGTACCAGCATCTATAACCAATCGGTTGCATTTTGGGAATTGTAACGTAGCACCCGCAGCCAAAACCATTCGATCAATACCTAGCGTATGTGGCGTTTCATATAAGTTCTGAAAAGGAAAAACATCTTCATGTGAAATAAAATGAATTTGAACTACATTTTCGAACGCCAAAAAAGCTTGTTTTTCCAAAACACCAACAGAAGCCACCACTAAATGATTTACTTTAATATGTTTTTTTAAAATATTTAAAATATTTTTCTCTAGGTCTTTCGGTTCAAAAACAAAATACGCTATTGCAGTAGCATCCTCAAAAACAGCACCTTTAATCCGTGTATTCCCAACATCAATAGTTAAAATCATAATTCGTTTTTTGATTGGGCGAAGATACAAATAGATTTTTTTTTAAAAAATGTTTTGCACAAACTAAAAAAGGTTATATATTTGCACCCGCAACAAGCACGGTACCTTAGCTCAGATGGTAGAGCAATGGACTGAAAATCCATGTGTCCCTGGTTCGATCCCTGGAGGTACCACCAAAACCCACTAAGCAATTAGTGGGTTTTTTGTTTTTACCAAAGAAACAAAAACACCTAATTTGATCGATTACGATCAAACCTAAAAAATAGCATCACCTCTAAAACGATCTATTTTCCGATTTAGCCTTAATCAATTGTCTGTTTTTTTTTAAAGACAAATAAAAGAGACAAGACATCTTTTTTTCACTTAACAGCAATCACCATCTATTCCTTGCAACTTAAATCACCGAGCTAGTTAAAGCCTATTTCGCAAAAGCGTAGGAATTTGATTAAATCGAGGAAGGTTTAACAAAACCACAGCAACACACCAATAAAAATAGAGGGTTCGTAATTATTTATCTATAATTATGCGATATTGTAAATACAATTCGTGCTAATTTGTTATATTTATGCAAATTTAATATACATGGAGATTTTAGCTTGCCCAAAATGCCAAGGAAATCAAATCACTAAAAGTGGTGTGATCAATAGTAAACAAAGGTATTTATGTAAAAAATGCAACTATTTTTTTACAGTTAATAAAATAGGAAAAAAAATCGACGACTACTATGTGACCAAAGCATTGCAACTCTATTTAGAAGGGTTGAGTTTTCGCGAAATTGAGCGAATCATAGGCGTTTCTCATGTAACGGTTAGCAATTGGGTTAAATCTTTTAATATCAAAAAACCATCTCATGCCAACTACCACCCTACTTATAAGATATTTAGTCATTTAGAACTGATAGAGTTCTTGAAAAATAAAGAATTACTATCTGGAGCAGGAATGATTATCACTGAACTTGGTGATAAATTTATGTTGATTAAATGGGAACGTTTTAAAGATTAACTATACCTTTTACAGATATATATATCATAATTTTTTTTAATGGAAAAATATTAGAATTTGGCTTCGTTATAAACAACTACTTAACTAACCAAACCCTAATTAATTATGAAAATAAAATTTTTGATAGCAACTGTATTGCTAGTCAGTTTAAAAATGTTTTCACAAGGATCACCAGATTATGGTTCCGGTCTAAAGTTCAATCTGAATGAGGACGGATCCAAGTACCTCAGAGTAATTTCTTGGGCCCAAGTTTGGGCACAGTACAACCAAGATCGACCTTTAGATGGTAACGGAAATCAACAAGCCGACTTAGATTTCAGCGTGAGACGAGCGCGTGTTTTGATGTATGCTCAGATTAACAAAGATTTCATGATCCTTACACATTTTGGACTTAACAGTTTAAATGATTCGAATTTAACTCCTACAGGTAAAGGAGAAAGCTCACAAATGTTCCTGCACGATGTTTGGGTACAGTATAGTCTTGGAAAAGACCATTCAGTTGGTGGCGGCTTGCATTACTGGAACGGAATTTCCCGTCTAAACAATCAAAGCACACTAAACATTATGACATTAGATAATGACCGACAAGCTTGGGCTACATTGGGGCTATCTGATCAATTTGCAAGACATATTGGTGTTTATGCTAAAGGTGCTTTTGGTAAATTACAGTATCGCGTTGCAATAAACGGAGCCGCTACAAACAATTTACAAGCCGCTACAGTACCAACAAACGGTGGCGCTGCTACATATACGGGGGCTAGATTATTAGGCTCGAAAGAAGCAGGTAGAACATATGCTGGTTATTTTGAATATGGCTTTTTGGATGCAGAAAGCAACTTCTTACCTTACAAAGTAGGAACCTATCTTGGAACCAAAAAAGTATTTAATATTGGAGCAGGTTTCTTTTCTCACCCGAACGGGGCTGTGATTGCTGACCTTGCTGGCAATCTAACTGGAGAAAATGTGAATATTTTTGGTCTAGATGCTTTTTATGACGTACCTGTAGGGGCAAAAGGCGCAGCACTTACTGCTTATGCTTTATATCAAAATGCTGATTACGGCAAGAATTACACGCTGGGGACTACTTACGAAACTGGCTCAATGCTACACGCGCACGTAGGATATGTTATACCTAGCAAATCAAAAACACGTTTTCAGCCTTATGTGTCTTTAGACGAAAGAAAAATTGACGCTTTAAATGACAACGCTTCGCAATTAGGAATTGGTGCAAATGCTTTCTTTAGTGGTCATAATTCAAAGCTAACACTAGAATATCAGTCCTTGAAGTACGCTTCAAACAAAGCCGTAAACACAATTACGCTTCAAGCAATGATTTACCTATAATTTATTCATCTCTAATTTAAAGTATTATGAGCACTAAACAAGATAAAGCGACAGCTTATTGGAAGGAAAACCTAAAATACCTTCTCATTTTATTAAGCATTTGGTTTGCCGTTTCCTATGGAGCAGGCATCCTATTTAAACAAGCACTCGACTCTATAAAGCTAGGAGGATTCCCGTTAGGATTCTGGTTTGCACAACAAGGTTCAATTTACATATTTGTCATCCTAATATTTGTCTATGTTCGACTAATGAACAAACTAGATAAAAAATACGGCTATGACGAATAATTTTTAAACTATAAAAACAAAATATCATGGATTTACAAACTTGGACCTACATAATTGTTGGAATAACATTTGCACTATATATCGGCATCGCTATTTGGTCACGAGCTGGAACTACTAAAGAATTTTACGTTGCTGGAGGAGAAATCTCTCCACTTGCAAACGGTATGGCTACTGCTGCAGACTGGATGAGTGCCGCCTCCTTTATTTCTATGGCTGGGATTATATCCTTTGATGGTTATGACGGTGCTGTATACTTAATGGGTTGGACAGGAGGTTATGTTTTACTCGCATTATTACTCGCACCCTACCTTCGAAAATTTGGAAAATTTACTGTTCCTGATTTTATTGGAGAACGCTACTACTCAAACAGTGCGCGAACAGTTGCTGTTATTTGTGCTCTTGTGGTGTCATTTACCTATGTTGCAGGTCAGATGCGAGGTGTAGGACTTGTATTCTCTAAGTTTTTAGAAGTCGACATTAACACTGGAGTAATTATAGGAATGATTATCGTGCTTTTTTATGCGACCCTAGGAGGAATGAAAGGGATAACATACACTCAAGTAGCACAATATTGCGTTTTGATTTTTGCTTTTATGGTTCCTGCGATCTTTATTTCGATTCAAATGACAGGAAACCCAATTCCGCAATTAGGAATGGGTGGTACCGTAACAGGAACAGACACGTATTTAATTGACAAACTAAACGGACTTTCTACAGACCTCGGCTTTGCTACTTATACAGACGGAACTAAATCGATGATTGATGTATTTGCCATCACATTAGCATTAATGGTTGGTACAGCCGGATTACCCCATGTAATTGTTCGTTTCTTTACGGTTAAAAGAGTAAAAGATGCAAGAAAATCAGCTGGATACGCATTAGTTTTAATCGCCATATTGTACACTACTGCCCCTGCCATTGCTGTTTTTGCCAAAACAAATTTAATCGAAACCGTAAACGGAAAAGAATATTCATCCATGCCTGCGTGGTTTACTAAATGGGAAACAACAGGTTTACTTACTTTTGAAGATAAAAACGGTGACGGAAAAATTCAATATTATAATGACGCATCAAAAGATGCTACTTTTTTAGCTCAGCAAGAGGCTAAAGGAAATAAAGGAAGCGAACTAACCATTGACAAAGATATTATGGTTCTTGCTAACCCTGAGATTGCTGATCTTCCTAACTGGGTAATTGCATTAGTTGCTGCCGGAGCATTAGCTGCCGCACTGTCTACTGCCGCGGGATTGCTATTGGTTATTTCTGCATCAGTATCGCATGATATCATCAAAAAAATGATTAAACCAGATATTTCTGAAAAAGGAGAACTTTGGGCTGCTCGTGGCGCTGCAGCTGTAGCAGTTATCATTGCTGGATATTTTGGTATCAATCCACCTGGCTTTGTAGCAGCTGTCGTCGCACTTGCTTTTGGACTTGCTGCAGCATCCCTTTTCCCTGCCATTATTCTTGGTATTTTTGACAAGAAAATGAATAAAGAAGGAGCCGTTTCCGGGATGGTAGTAGGATTATTACTGATGCTTTTTTATATGTTAAAATTTAAATTCGGCCTTTTTGATGGTGGAAAAGATGCCGTAGCTAGCTTAAAAGAAAGCTGGTGGTTTGGAATTTCGCCAGAAGGTTTTGGTACCATAGCGATGATTGTAAACTTTGCCACTGCTTTTATTGTAAAAAGTTTTACTCCAGCACCGCCAAGTGATGTTCAAGACATTGTTGAAAACATCCGCATACCGTCTGGAGCTGGCGAAGCCACGCACTAATCACTTAAAGACTGAATATCATTATTTTAATAAATACAATCTCTACATTTGTTTGTAGAGATTGTATTATTTAACACCATGAAAAAAAGACACGAACAAAAACTAATTATCTTATCACTACTAATGCTATTGGTATTAAACATTCCGCTAGTATTACTATTTGATAATGCTTCGGCTGTCCTAGGTTTTCCCATTATTTATTTACATATTTTCTCGGCATGGTTTTGCTCTGTACTCATCTCTTACATTATTATAAAAAGATATTATGAGTAGTATAAGTCTTTTATTAATATTAGCTGTCTATGTATCCATTCTATTTTACATAGCACATTGGGCTGAGAAAAATAGCCGCTCAAAATGGACTAACAACGCATACATTTACTCGTTTTCACTAGCTGTATATTGCTCTGCATGGACCTACTACGGTAGTATTGGTGTAGCAGCCGATTCTGGTTTAAGTTATCTAACTATTTATGTAGGACCAATTATTATAATTCCTACCTGGATGATTATTCTTAAAAAAATTATCCGAATTTCAAGAGTTAATAAAATAACAAGTATTGCCGATTTTATCTCCCTACGTTACGGAAACAGCAGATTTCTTGGAGCACTCGTGACTCTTGTTTGCATTTTTGGAGTTTTACCTTATATAGCATTGCAACTTAAATCTATATCGGACACGTTTAATATTGTAACAAGGACGCAGTCAAGCTCTAATATTTTTAGCGACACTGCCACTTATGTATGCATTGCATTAGCCTTGTTTGCATCCTATTATGGTACAAAGTACGTTGATGCCTCTGAAAAAAGACGTGGTATCGTAACCGCTGTTGCTATAGAATCTATTCTAAAACTCGTGTTCTTTTTGATCATAGGTGTTTACGTAACCTATTTTGTTTTTGACGGATTTGATGATATTTATACCAAAGCTTCTTTACTTGAAAATTTTGGAAAAAAGAATACTATCGGTGGATTACCCCAAGGTATCAACTGGTTTTTTCTATGTGTATTGTCCATGTTTGCCATTTTTTTATTACCAAGACAATTTCATACGGCTATTGTCGAAAACAATAAAGAGAAACACATTCAAACTGCTATTTGGCTATTCCCATTGTACTTATTATTGTTCAATATTTTTGTGTATCCAATTGCTTGGGGCGGTAACATTCTATTTGAAGGCCAAGGATTAAATGCCGACACTTATTCTTTATTAATTCCGCAATTTTTCAACAACAGATTCTTAACAGTTTTAGTTTTTCTAGGCGGATTCTCGGCAGCCATTTCGATGATTATAGTATCCTCGATTTCATTAGCAACTATGCTGAGTAACAACTTGCTTATTCCTTATGGATTTGTAGGATCGTTACAAAATCTATCACAAGAGAAAAACAGCAAACGAATTGTAATTAGTCGAAAAATTGGAATTTTCTCATTGATTATTTTTGCTTATGCCATATACCGCGGTTTTGTTCTTGATTATTCATTAGTATCAATAGGCTTAGTATCTTTTGTTGTTATTGCACAGCTAGCACCTGCATTTTTTGGTGCAATCTTCTGGCGCAGAGGGTCTAAAAAAGGAGCCGTGACGGGTATTATATTAGGTTTTTTAGTTTGCTTATACACCATTTTAATCCCGTATGCTATTGGTGTAACAAAATCATCAAGCACCTTTATTCAAGAGGGACCTTGGGGTATAACAATGCTTAAACCATTTGCAATTTTAGGGCTAAATTATCTAGATCCTATACTGCATTCTTTCTTTTGGAGCATGTTGTTGAACACGATGAGCTACCTCGCCATATCGGTCAGTTTTAAAGGAAACTACAGAGAACGCAATTACGCCGAAATGTTTGTAGATATAGACAAATACATTACCAACCACGAGAATGCCTTTATATGGAAAGGTACCGCATACATTTCTGATATTCAAAAAGTATTGCTGCGTTTTCTTGGTGAAGAGCGCACTAATCGCGCTTTGACACTATTTAATATAAAATACAACATTGACAAAAACACCAATACTGCTGATGCTCGGTTTGTGAAATTTGCCGAGAATTTACTGACTGGTCATATCGGTACGGCTTCCGCCAAAATACTAATAGCAAGTGTAGTCAAAGAAGACAAGATTAGCTTACCCGAAGTACTTCGTATTTTAGAGGAATCAAAAGAAAACATCATCATTAATAAAAAGCTCACCGATACGTCGAATGAGTTAAAAAAAATATCAGAGCAGTTAAAAAACGCTAATCATGAACTTATAAACAAGGACATCCAAAAAGATGAATTTCTTGATACCGTCACGCATGAGTTACGAACACCCATTACTGCCATAAGAGCAGCTAGCGAGATCTTACATGACGACGATGAGATCCCTGAAGAATTACGCAAACAGTTTCTGAAAAATATTATATCAGAGTCCGATAGGCTGAATCGCTTAATCGATAAAATATTAGATCTAGAAAAATTTGAAACCGGTAAACACAAGATTTACTTATCAAAGAACGACATCACTAAAACCATAAAAGAAACAGTAAATTCATTAAACCAGCTGATCCTAAACAAAAAAATAGTTGTTGATTTCAAGCATCATGAATCCGAAATAAAAGCATTTTATGACGAAGAGCGCATTGTACAGGTCATTCACAACCTACTATCAAACGCAATAAAATTTTGCCCTGAGACTGAAGCTAAGATTATAATTAGCATCGAGGAAAATAAGAAACACATCGCTGTCACCATTCACAATAATGGTAAATCAATAAAGGTACAGGATGCCGAAGCGATATTTGATAAGTTTTATCAGTCTCGAAATCAAAATATAAAAAAACCAATAGGTAGCGGGTTAGGATTAGCGATTTGCAAACAAATAATAGAGCACCATAAAGGAACCATTAAAGCCCTGCCTAATGTAACTAACGGAGCTAGTTTTCTTTTTACATTGCCCAAATACAACACAACAGAAAACAATTAAAAAATGAGAAAAATTTTAATCGTAGACGACGAACCCAATATAGTAATGTCCTTAGAGTACACTTTCAAGAAACATAATTTTGAAGTCTTTATAGCAAGAGATGGTCAGGAGGCCTTAGATATCTTAAAAATTCAATTACCAGATCTTATTATCCTTGATGTGATGATGCCAATGGTTGATGGATATGCTACGCTTGAACAAATAAAAAATGACAAACGATTACAACATTGTAAAGTCATTTTTCTATCGGCCAAAAACAAAGAAAAAGATATTGAGAAAGGGCTTCAACTAGGCGCAAATTTATACGTTACCAAACCTTTTTCTGTAAAAAAACTAGTTGACCAAGTTCAGGAATTAATGCAACAGTAAAACAGCACCACGATGAATTATTCAGAAACATACAAACAAAGCATAGAGCAACCCGATTTATTTTGGGCGCAACAAGCAGATCAAATCAATTGGTACACGAAACCTCAAACTATACTCTCTAAAGATGAAAACGATTATCCTTTGTGGTACAAAGATGGAGAATTAAATATTTGCCATCTTGCCTTAGACCACCACATCGAAAACGGTTACGGAGACCAAACTGCTTTTATTTATGATTCTCCAGTTACCCAAACAGTAAAAAAGTTCACCTATTTAGAGGTAAAAACTGAAGTCGCAAAATTAGCTGGAGGTATGCAATCCCTGGGACTCAAAAAAGGAGACAGTGCGATAATATATATGCCCATGATTCCGCAAGCTGCATTTGCCATGCTTGCTTGCGCCCGTATTGGCGTTGTACACTCAGTTGTTTTTGGTGGATTTGCTCCGCATGAACTTGCTATCAGAATTGATGATTGCAAGCCTAGACTGATAATTACTGCTTCGTCTGGAATTGAAGTAGATCGATTAATAACCTACAAACCACTAGTAGATGAAGCGATTGAACTAGCATCACACCGACCAAAAAAAGTAATTGTCTACAATAGAAAATTAGGCGCTCGAATTCCTTTTAAAAAATATGACGTCGATTATGACGCACTCGTCTACGGATCTGAAGAAACGCCTTGCATTCCTGTTAGCAGTTCGCATCCTTTGTACATCTTGTACACCTCAGGAACAACTGGAAAACCAAAGGGCGTTGTAAGAGATACTGGAGGTTATGCGGTGGCTTTAAAATTCTCAATGCAGTCTATCTATAATGTAAAGGAAGGCGATGTTTTTTGGGCAGCCTCTGATGTTGGCTGGGTTGTAGGTCATAGCTTTATCGTTTATGGACCATTAATTAATAGAAATACTAGTATCCTATTTGAAGGAAAACCTATAAAAACACCTGATGCAAGTACTTTTTGGAGAATAATAGACGAACATAAAGTTAATGCTATGTTCACTGCTCCAACTGCTATTAGAGCTATAAAAAAAGAGGATCCTGAGGGCGAATTCATAAAAAAATATGATTTAAGCTCCTTAAAAACTCAGTTTTTGGCAGGGGAACGATGCGACATTGCTACCCTAGATTGGTACACAAAACACATTCCGATTCCGGCAATAGATCATTGGTGGCAAACAGAATCTGGCTGGCCAATGATAGCAACAATGATGGGAATCGAATATTTCCCAATTAAACAAGGTTCAGTAGGAAAAGCAGTTTGTGGTTACAATATTAAAATCGTAAACGAAAACGGAATTGAGGTAGCCCCCAACGAAGAAGGATATGTAGTGCTACAATTACCGCTACCTCCGGGGACATTACTTGATTTATGGAAAGACAACGCAAGATTCAAAGCAGGATATTTAAATAAATTTCCTGGTTTTTACTTCTCTGGCGATGGCGGATACAAAGATGAGCAAGAGTACATTTTTATTACCGGTCGTGTAGATGATGTTATTAATGTGGCAGGTCACCGTTTGTCTACAGCTGAAATGGAGGAAGTTGTCGCCTCCCACTCGCATATTGCGGAATGTGCTGTAATTGGTATTCATGACGAACTTAAAGGACAAATTCCGCTTGCTTTAGTTGTTAATAAATTAGGCTCAGACCGCGAGCAATACCAATTAGAACAGGAAATCATTACCCTTGTTAGACAACAAATAGGAGCGGTAGCTTCCTTACGCAACGTAGTTATCGTACAGCGATTACCAAAAACGAGATCAGGAAAAACGCTACGCAAATTAATGCGATCCATTGTTGATGGAGCTGATTATCAAATACCATCAACTATTGATGATGCCGACATAATTCCCGAGCTCATCGCATCATTAACCAAATATAAAATAGGATTTTATAATCTTTAAAATTATTAAAAACCATGAGTTACTACGAAATTAACACACTAGAAGAATACTTTAAACATTATAAAAAATCAGTAAGAGAACCCAAAAAGTTTTGGGACAAAGTTGCTAGCGAAAACTTTACTTGGTACCAACAGTGGGATAAAGTAGTAGATTTTAACATGGCGGAGGCCGATATTAAATGGTTTACCGAGGCTAAAGTTAATATCACCAAAAACTGTATTGATAGACATCTAGCTAAAAAAGGTGATAAAACGGCCATCATTTTTGAACCAAATGATCCCTCTGAAGAAGCTTTGCACATATCCTACAATGAACTCCACCAAAAAGTAGGCAAAATGGCTAATGTTTTGCGTGAGCAAGGAATAAAAAAAAGTGATCGTGTTTGTATTTATTTACCCATGATACCTGAACTAGCCATTGCAACTTTGGCTTGTGCAAGAATTGGAGCGATCCACTCCGTTGTATTTGCAGGATTTTCGGCATCGGCAGTGACGTCAAGAATAAATGATAGTGAATGTAAAATGGTTATCACCTCAGATGGTGGCTATCGTGGCAACAAAACAATCGATTTAAAAGGTATCATTGATGAAGCGCTCGTTAATTGTCCTTGTGTTGCCAACGTTTTAGTTGTTAAAAGAACCAATACTACTATCGAAATGAAGGAAGGCAGAGACCAATGGCTTCAACCTCTATTAGATCAAGCATCCGATAATAATGTAGCTGAAATTATGGATGCCGAAGATCCTCTTTTTATTCTCTATACTTCAGGATCGACAGGTAAACCAAAAGGAATGGTTCATACAACAGCCGGATACATGGTTTACACGGCCTACACCTTTAAAAACGTATTCAACTATAAGGACAACGATATATTTTGGTGTACTGCAGATATCGGTTGGATCACTGGTCATTCCTATATCCTATACGGGCCGTTGCTAAATGGAGCGACGACCGTTATTTTTGAAGGCGTACCTTCCTACCCTGACTTTAGTCGTTTTTGGGAAATTATCGAAAAACACAAAGTAACTCAGTTTTACACAGCGCCTACTGCTATTAGAGCTCTGGCCAAAGAGAATCTAGACTATGTTCAAAAATTTCCATTAAAAACGCTAAAAGTAATTGGATCCGTAGGAGAGCCAATTAATGAAGAGGCGTGGCACTGGTACAATGATCACGTGGGAGACAAAAGATGTCCCGTAGTAGATACCTGGTGGCAAACCGAAACGGGCGGAATTATGATTTCGCCAATACCGTTTGTGACACCAACAAAACCAACATATGCTACATTACCATTACCCGGAATTCAACCCGTATTAATGGATGAGCGTCGCAATGAAATAGAAGGCAATCAAGTGGTTGGAAGCTTATGCATTAAATTCCCTTGGCCAGGAATTGCTAGAACTATTTGGGGGGATCATCAACGTTATAAGGAAACTTATTTTTCTGCCTTTCCAGGCAAATATTTTACGGGAGATGGCGCTTTGCGTGACGAAGTAGGTTATTACCGAATTACAGGCCGCGTAGATGACGTCGTTATTGTATCTGGTCACAACTTAGGCACAGCTCCTATCGAAGATGCGATTAATGAACACCCTGCGGTTGCAGAATCAGCCATTGTGGGATTCCCTCATGACATTAAAGGAAACGCTTTATACGGCTTTGTTATTCTAAAGGAGACTGGTGAATATAGAAACAGAGAAAATTTGACTAAGGAAATTAACCAACAGATTTCGAACCAAATTGGACCTATTGCTAAATTAGATAAAATTCAATTTGTAACTGGCTTGCCTAAAACAAGATCAGGGAAGATTATGCGCCGCATATTACGCAAAATTGCCGAAGGTGATTATTCTAATTTTGGAGATATCTCTACGTTATTAAATCCTGAAGTTGTTGATGAAATCAAGGAAGGGAAAATTTAATTTTAGGTTTTATTTGTTGTTAAGCTGCTTCATCATTGGAGCAGCTTTTTTTTTGCTAGGTCAAAAAGTTATCTCATAGAATTAATGCATTACCAGCTTTGCCACCAAACTATAAACAAGTACCAATAAATTTATTTTTATATTTTTAGCTAACCACAAAAATTGAGTAGAGTCATTGGAAAAAGTGAATTTCAAACCAAGATAAAGTACAACATAAAATTTATTGCTATATTTAGACCAAAGGGAGTATCATCATGAAACAAAATCTGAAAAAAATAAGCTTTATTCTAATCCTAATTTTGATACTTGGAACTGTCTTGAGTCTTGGTGCTAATTGGTGGATCAATGCCAAATTACCTAAAATAATTTCAGATAACAATCAAACGCCCTACCTTATAAAATACAAAAACATAGATGTATCTTTATTATCAAGAACAATTGAAGCTACTGACATAACGGTTATACCCAAGGAAAGAGAAAAAGATAGCTTACGTAAAAACGGTATTTTTGCATCCGTACAAAAGGTATCTATATCGAACTATAGTATTTTATCGTTACTGTTCCAAAATAAAATTGAAGCACACAGTATCACATTTTTCAAACCAAAAATCACACTTTTTAAGGATAATGACCAAAACATTAAATCATCTAAAGGAATTAGTAGTCGCATTGTTGCTCCTTTTCAACAAATTATCAGTGTTGCAAACCTAGATTTAGAACAAGGTACATTTTACGTCATCAATCTTACGAACAATAAAATCTTATTTCAGGCTAAAAACGTGAAAATTCAGCTAAATGATATAGCCATTTCTGAAGAGACATTAAACAAGAAAATACCGTTGAATTATAAATCTTATGCTTTTAGTTGTGATAGTTTGTCATACCTAACAAATAGTAAATACAAGATAGAAGCACAACAAATTGTAACTACCAATATTGGTGTTGATATTAAAAAATTTTCAATGCTATCAGAGTTAAATCGCAAACAATTTGTCAACCAACTACCTTTAGAAAAAGATTTGTATAATTTAAAATCAGATAAAATTTCGATTAAAAACATGAGTTGGGGCTTTAAGGAAGAGGTGCTTTTTTTCTCTACTGATCATATTGTAATTGACAAAGCAGATGCCAATATTTATCGAAGTAAAGTACCTGCCGATGATAAAAGTGTAAAACCGTTATACAATAAACTGCTAAGAGAACTAAAGTTTGACATGAAAATTGACACGTTGTCTATCACAAACACAAAGTTACCTGATGTTGCTATTTTAGTAAAGTGTAAATTCATGGACCAATCACCGATGACTATCGACTGGCGATTTAATGTAATGAACATTACTGATCGTTTTTCGATAAAAGGAAGCATTCATAATTTTAAGACAAAGGATTTAGCCATTTTTACAAAACCCTATTTAAACGCCACTTTTACGGGTAATTTTGATCAAATATTTTTCAATTTTGAAGGAAATCATACTTCAGCTAGCGGAGATTTTGCGGCACGCTACACTAACTTAAAATTAAGTTTGTTTCAGAAAAAAGATCACACTAAGAAGAGTAAATTAAAAAGCTGGATCGGTAACTTGTTGTTAGATAAAGATTCTGACGGTGAACTGATCGAAAATGAAGTATCCGTGGAACGAGACAATGAAAAATCGTTTTTCAATTACCTATGGTTGTGTATTGCAGACGGTCTTAAAAAAACATTAGTAAAAGGTTTTTTCAATTGTTGAAAAAACCCTTTTTACATTCAAAAAAATATAAAAAACTATTGTTTTATTAATTTCATAATAGCTAAACTGTTATCGTCTCCAATTACTTTTACTAAATAGTTTCCTGCTGTTAAATCGTCAATAGGATATTGTTGGCTTGTATCATAATCACCTTTAAATTCTTTTATAAGCTGCCCCAGCATATTATAAATAAGGACTTGCTTGGCCGAGGAGTTAATCCAAAAATGACCGCTAGAAGGATTAGGGTATAAATTAACCGCTACCGACTTTTCAAATTCTGCAATCGCTAAAGATGCTGCTTTGTTTCCGTAGATCTTATAACCACCTGCAGCTAAAGTAATAGGCGCCGTTACATTACTAACATTGATTGTAGTATTATCCATTAAGTCGTACCATGTTCCTGTATAAGGAAAACCAGTAGTTACATTTTGGGTTGTAACATCAAAATTGGCGATAATCAATACGTCTTTTAGTTGTGTAGACGCTAAGGTATTATTAGTGATTTTAATATTTTGAGTAAGCGAATTAGTGCTTGTCACAACTGCTGTCCCTGAGAACACGGGCTCTTTTTGTTTCATAGTTATCATCTTGGCCCAATTGTTATAAATAGCACCTCTGCTAGCATTGTCTAACCAGCTATTTACCCATTGCGGCTGTGGCTTAGTGTCAAGTTTGCAATCGCCAGATATCGCATCATTAGGCAAGTTTACAGTCCCATTATTACATGCAAAAATAGAAGTCTCCCAACCTAATTCTCCAAATTGCCATATCATCTTAGGCCCAGGAATCAGTAATGAAACCGCTCCAAGAGCAGACATTCTTGACAAGGCTACATTTAGATTTTTTACATTGTGAGAAGCATTACTCGTGTTACCAAACTGAAGATTCTTGTACATCAATCTTTCTTCATCATGGCTTTCAGCATAACCCATAAGGCGATTGGCTGTAAATCCGCGACTGGTGCTTGTCATACGCGAGATATTTGAAGCATATCCCATAGATAAGTCATTGTAATTATCAGTTAACTTACCCCACATCATCACACCTTTGCTCGGAGTCTCAGCAATTTTATAATTTGCCCATTGCTGCTCTTCGGCATCACTTCCTAAATGTTCGAATATTGTATAATGAGTAGGATCTAAACTCCAAGAGTAATTAGCATATTCTTGTAAAACATCTACTCTATCTTGCTGGTAACGATCAGTACAACCATCATCACCAGACGAACAATTTTGCGTAAACCCTTTGGTCAAATCCCAACGTAAACCATCGATTTTATATTCTTCAATCCATTGCTTTACAACTCTTTTTACATAATTCTTAGTTAAAGCATTTGTATGGTTAAAATCCTCTCCCACACTGTAACTGTGTTTCGCTGTGGTATTAAAATACGGATTTTCGGTTGTTGGAGTACCAAAACCATCTCCATCAGGGTCGTTCATCCACATTCTAACCATTGGATTTCGTCCAAAAGCGTGATTTAAAGCCACATCTAAAATAACCGCAATTCCGTTTTGATGACACAAATCAATAAACTCTTTTAGCTTATCTGAAGGTCCATAAAATTTATCAAGAGCCATATGAAAAGAGGTATTATAACCCCAACTCTCATTCCCCTCGAACTCCATAACGGGCATAAGCTCGATCGCATTTATTTTGAGATTCTTAAAATAATCTATTTTGTTAATTAAATCTTGATAGCTTCTGTTGGCATCAAAATCCCTTACTAACAATTCATAAACCACGAGTTTTTCCTTCTCTGGTTTTATAAAATTTGTAGTTGCAGCACTCCAAACATAAGGCGCTTGTCCCGTTTGCAATACAGTAACTTCACGTTCCTGACCTGCTGGATAAACGGGCATATTAGGATACGAAGCAGCTGGGATAAAAGGATCATCATAAGGTGATAAAACTAAGGTAGAGTACGGATCGGCAGTCTTTACTAAAGCAGGAGAATTAGCAATAGGAGTTGCATCTCCGACCCAATATTGGTAACTGTAATTCACTCCTGAAACCAGACCTATTAATTCTAGCCAAAATTTACCAGTTGTAGGATCCTTTTTCATGGCATAAGAATTTGTAGGCTGCCAATTATTAAAGCTTCCTGCCACATAAATAAAAT
>CAXBGV010000012.1:0-18580 GCA_963975235.1 uncultured Flavobacterium sp.
ATCTGCGGCACTAATTTGAGGTGAATTGAAGTTCAGTTTAAATTCTTTTATATCAGAATTGATATTTCCTTTGACCACAGTATTAGTCCCAATTGCAATTTCAGGATAAAATATTTCGATAATTTTACTATAAACTGTCAAATTAAACTTAAGAAATTGGCCTTTGCTTACCGCATCCGGTTTAAAATTTGTATAAAGGCTTCCCAAAGAATTCCTTACCAGATTTCCAAGCTGATTGAATTGGTATTTACCCACGATTTGTCCTTCGACAATATCAGGAGAATTTACAGTGATCGTTCTGATGCGATCGGTATCAAAAGTTGAGTTAATATTAAAGTCATCAAAGGCGTAGGTATCTTTATTATTTTGATAAATTGTCTCCTTTATGTATACGTTCCCCTGTAAATTATCTATGGTATTCCCAGAAACTTGAACAATTACATCGCCTTTGAAGTTCGAAATAGAATCTTTTACAAATTTTAATTTGTTTAAATTCGCATAAGCTACCTTGATATGAAAGTCATAACTATTTTCTTTTTTACTCAAATCTATTAACCCGTCAAAATCCATGATAAGGTTAGGATCATTTACGGAGATTTTTCCAGTGTAATTTGGTATTTTAAAATACCCATCGACAACAACGTTATTGTATGTATAATTACTGTACTCAATCTTGGTTACATCTCCTTTGATACCCGTGTTCAAATATTTTTCAGTAAATCCCTTTCCGTCTATATCAATATCCATTGAGATCTCACCTAAATCTTTACGATCTAAAAACTTTCCTAGATTGAATTTATCCAAAACAACATTTCCTGAATAAGACGCTTTATCGATAAAATCGATATTATCCATGGAAAATACAGATACCAACTTTCCTATCTCAGAATTCATGACTATTCCTGCTGAAATTGATTTCGCCGTTAATAAAGTGGTACCAACAACATCAATTATACCCAATCGTTTTACCTCTATTGGTAATCGCTTTCCTAGGACATTAGGTAAAACGGCTACTAAATTATCATAACTAGTATGAAGATTAGTTAAGTCAGCGTCCATCGAAAATTTTTGGCTTTTATTACCCAAAATATTTTTGAACTTAATGGCTCCAACAATTTGAGTGTCCTTTGAATCTTTTAAATTTAATTTACTAAAATTCAAATTGTTCAACGGTCCTTTAATATCTGAACTTATGGTAAAGAAAAGATCTTTACCCAGTTCGTCATAAAAAACCCTAAGATCATTAGACGCTAATAAAGAGGGATATAATTTAACATCAAATTGTACTTTATCTGTAAATGCTGCAAAATCCTCTATTTTGTAGTTCAAAACCACGTCTGCTTTTATTTTCGATTCCTTGGTTTGAATATAAAGGTTGTCTAATCTAATGCTTTTTTTTGTGTAGCTAAACTTAGAGCTGAGATTAGCAACATACAAACCTCTAGAATCTAAAAAGGACATTTTATTGATGGAAGTACTTACGTCTGGGCCATACAATAAGAAATCAGTAATGGATGCGTTAAGTTTCTTAAAATCTACTTGTACAGGATATTGTTTGTTTTCATCAGTCAAAATAAAATGACCACTGTTAATGACTGCTTTGTTTGCTTTCATTAAAAAATGTTGGTTGGGATCACTAGGTTTTCCTGAATCAAAAGCATCTACAAAGACATCTAAATTGGTCTTTTTCTCGTTTTTATAAGTTTTAAGGTTAAAAAGTAAACCTTCTAATTTTATATCTTCAAAAATCAAATCACCATCTAATATTTTTTTGCCTTCTAAAATATTAGTATTTATTATTTTCGAAAAAATAAGCGTGTCTTTATGATGATCTAGAATTGCAACATCCTTGAACTTTACGCCTCCAAAAACCGAAATACGAACGCCACCAATACTTATATTTGTTCCAAAATCTTTATTAATACTTTTAGTGAAATATTGCGCCACTTTAGTTTGAACATAAGGTGTTGATAGCGCTATTGCTAACACTAACAAAAGTACTATTAGCCCCAGAATTACTCTAAGGATTATGTTTACGATTTTTTTGATACCTATTATATATTATGATTTTCCTATAAATATTATTTTGCCCTAGGAAAGAGCGGCACCTTTAATAAAAATTCTTTAATTTTGGCTGCGCCGTAAAAGTAAAAAAAATAAAATCGGTCTGTAAATATAATTCAAAATTTGTGCCTTTTTATGCAAAATTCCGACGTTTTTATTCTTGCTATCGAAAGTTCCTGTGATGACACAGCTGCTGCTGTTTTACATAACGATAAAGTATTGTCAAATGTTGTAGCAAATCAACTTATACACACACAATATGGCGGTGTTGTACCTGAGTTAGCATCCCGCGCTCACCAGCAAAACATTGTTCCCGTTATTGATGCCGCACTACAAAAAGCAGGCATAACAAAAGAACAATTGAGCGCTATTGCATTCACGCAAGGTCCCGGATTAATGGGATCCTTATTGGTAGGCAGTTCTTTTGCAAAATCAATGGCGATAGCACTGGGAATTCCTTTGATAGCTGTTAACCACATGCATGCTCATATCTTAGCTCATTTTATTGATGAGGACGGATTTGAAAAACCGCAATTTCCTTTTTTAGCCTTGACAATAAGCGGTGGACACACGCAGATCGTAAAAGTAAATCACTTTTTTGACATGACTATTATTGGCGAAACAACAGATGATGCTGTAGGTGAAGCATTTGACAAAAGTGCCAAAATCCTTGGACTTCCCTATCCAGGAGGACCGTTAGTAGACAAGTATGCTCAGCTAGGGAATCCTAAAGCCTATAAGTTTACCAAACCTAAGGTTGCAGGATTAGATTTTAGTTTTTCTGGTTTAAAAACTGCAATATTATATTTTATACAAAAACAAAAATTAGAAAACCCCAAATTCATTGACGAGAATCTAAACGATATTTGTGCATCGATACAGTACACTATAATCGAGATTTTGATGGACAAATTAAAACTAGCTGTTAAGGAGACTGGTATAAATCAAATTGCTATTGGCGGAGGAGTATCAGCTAATTCTGGTATTAGGCAAACATTAAAGGAAGCCGAAAGCAAATACAAATGGAAGACCTTTGTTCCTAAGTTTGAATACACCACCGATAATGCTGCAATGATTGGAATTGTAGGTTATCAAAAGTTTTTATCCCAAAATTTTGAAACAGCTGCGGTTGTTTCTAAAGCAAGAATACAATTTTAAATTATGCAATTATTTTTCAATCCCAATATAACAGAAGCAACAGAAACTTTTTTTTTCGATAAAGAGGAAAGTAAACACATTATAAAAGTACTTCGAAAAAAAGACAGTGACATCCTGTATGTTACCAACGGCGAGGGTTTATTATTTGAAACTGAAATTACATTAGCATCAGATAATAAATGTACCGTAAAAATAATTTCAGTAGAGAAAAAAGCTCCTGCAAAATACCGCTTGCATCTTGCCGTAGCTCCTACTAAAATGAATGACCGATACGAATGGTTCCTTGAAAAGGCTACTGAGATTGGTGTTCACGAAATTACGCCTATTGTTTGTGACCGATCAGAAAGAAAGGTAATCAATAAAGACCGATTTGATAAAATTGTTTTATCGGCAATGAAACAATCTAACGAATGTTACTTGCCAAAATTAAATGAAGCAGTTACTTTGAAAGAATTTCTTCAAAACAACTCTGACGGAATGCATCTAATAGCACATTGCGAGGAAACCGACAAAAAATCTTTGAAATCGATTTTGCAAAAAAATCAGAATACAACAATATTAATTGGTCCTGAAGGTGATTTTTCTGAAAAAGAAATAGCGATGGCATTAGATAAAAATTACATACCAGTTACTCTTGGAAATACGAGATTGCGCACTGAGACTGCAGCAATCGTTGCTAGTCACAGCGTAGCATTTGTTAATGAAGATTAAACAATAAAGCCTTTTGGTATGAATAAAAAATTTATTTTATTATTTTTTTTGATCAGTTTCGCAACCTATGCACAGGAAATTGCTCTGTTAAAATACAGCGGCGGTGGTGATTGGTATGCTAACCCTACCGCTTTACCCAATCTTATTCAGTTTTGTAACTCGAATATAAATACAAAATTAAGTTCGAAGCCAGCAACGGTCGAACCAAGTAGCCCATCTCTACTATCATACCCGTTTGTTCATATGACAGGACATGGAAATGTAGTTTTTAATGAGTCTGATGTAAGTAATTTGCAAAACTACTTACAGTCAGGAGGCTTTTTGCATATTGACGATAACTACGGAATGGATCAATATATTAGAAAAGAGATAAAAAAATTGTTTCCAAAAAACGAACTAAAAGAAATACCCTCTAGCCATCCCATTTTTCAGAAACCCTATTATTTTGCAAGCGGACTTCCTAAAATTCACGAACACGAAGGAAAACGTCCGCAGGCTCTAGGTATATTTATTGACAACAGATTGGTATTACTGTACACCTTCGAATGCGATCTAGGTGACGGATGGGAAAGTCCAGAGGTACATAATGATCCAACCATTGTACGTGAAAAAGCACTAAAAATGGGCGCTAACATTATAAATTATATTTTTAACAATTAATAGTGGCTAGTAATTAGACCAAGTAACTTGACAGTTACACCACATACTTTTGCTTTTTTTCTTCAACTATACCTGCTTCGATAGTACAATCTGCATCCCAATACAAAACCAATAAGCCACACCATTACTAGTTAGTTGCATTTAAAACCAATGGCACTTCATTTATTGTTTGCTCGACATCCCACTATTGAGATGTATGAATTTACAGCAAAGCTTGAAAATTTTATTTTCACTGATACGGCTGAAATGCGCGTTATTACTACAGTCTTAAATTAATGTTAAAAATTTATTAAATATTTTTTTCTGTTTTTGATAAAATGTTATATAATTACAGAATTATTAACCATAATTACATTTTTATAACTAACCCCAACAAAATTATGAAAAAGATTATCTTATCTGCATTAGCAGCAGTAGTACTGTTTTCTTGTCAAAATGACAATAACGAAACGACGACAATAGCTACAACGGCCGCAAAAACGGTGGCTAAAAGATCATGCGCGTCTGATGAAGTTTTGAAATATCAACTTGCAGAAGATCCTACATTAGCATCAAGAATGAACCAAATTGAGAACTTCACAAAAAATGCGCTTTTAACAGGTCGTTTAGTAAATGGCAAAATTCAAATTCCAGTAATAGTAAATGTACTTTACAGAACAGCATCAGAAAACATTTCAGATGCGCAAATACAATCTCAAATAGATATTCTAAACGAAGATTTTAATGCTCAAAATGCTGACTTTGCTAGTGTTCCTGAATTATTTGCCGGACTAAAAGCCAACGTTGGAATTTCATTTGTTTTAGAGGGTATCAATAGAAAAGCAACTAATAAAACATCATGGGGAACTAGAGATGTAATGAAAAACTCTAAAAGAGGCGGTATCGATCCTACATCTCCAACTACTACGCTAAATCTTTGGGCTTGTACTATTGGCGGTGGAATTCTAGGATATGCTCAATTTCCTGGAGGAAGTTCATCTACAGATGGAGTTGTAATTGATTCTCAATATTTTGGAGTATCAGGTACCCAAAACTTTCCATATAACTTAGGAAGAACGGGAACTCACGAAGTTGGTCACTGGATGAACCTACGCCATATTTGGGGCGATGCTAACTGTGGAAGCGATTTAGTTAATGATACACCAAGCCACAACGGAGCTAATTATGGAGTACCTGCTTATCCGCATTACAGTACATGTACGGGCAACCCAGTAGAAATGACAATGAACTACATGGACTATACAGACGACAGAGGAATGTATATGTTCTCTGAAGGACAAAAAAGCAGAATGGCTGCTATCTTCCTTTCTGGAGGATCAAGAGCTGGATTCCGCTTATAAAATCATAACACCATTGAATCTAAAACTCGCTAGTGATAGCGAGTTTTTTTGTGACTACAAGTACTCTAGTTTCTTCAATAATAACTGCTCGTAGATCTAACAAATTCTTATCTAAATTAAAAAAAGAAATATGCTATTTTAAAAAAACAACACATAAAACTAATCGCATTATTCAAATTAAGAGCAATTTGTACTCAAAAAATAAAAACACCTAATACAAAAAGTAAACTATTATGCTACTTTCAATATTCTTGATGATTTATAACTGCTGTCAAAGAATTTATAAATTCAATTTGTAGGTTTAGCAACGGACGACATGGTAAGAAATTACATTTAAATTTCAAAAATAATTTAGCCCCTAATAGTGTTAAAACCGCATGATTATTGACTTCTTAAAAAAACGTTAAAATAATTTTTACTTTATTTTTTTTATGTAAAATTAATGTTATATAATTGCGCCTTTAACAACTAATTGACCAAAAATTTAACAAACCCCTTATTTATTATGAAAAAAATTGTTTTAACCGTAATTGCAGTAGTTACCCTTTTTTCTTGTCAAAGTGACAACAGCGAAACACCTGATTTCGCAGCAACAACTGTAACAAAAAGAGCATGTGCTTCAGATGATGTACTTAAATCAAAAATGGCAGCTGACCCTAATTTAGCAGCTAGAATGAACCAAATCGAAGATTTTACACAAAAGGCACTTTTAACTGGCCGAATCGTCAATGGTAAAATTCAAATTCCTGTAATTGTAAATGTTTTGTACAGAACGACTGCAGAAAACATTTCGACTGCACAAATCCAATCTCAAATAGATATTTTGAATGAAGATTTTAATGCTCAAAACGCTGATTTCAATTCAGTACCAGCTTTGTTCTCTGGAGTAAAAGCTAATGTTGGAATTAGTTTTGTACTAGAAGCTATTTACAGAAAAGCTACTACAAAAACTTCATGGGGAACAGCAGATGCCATGAAAAGCACAACTACTGGAGGAATTAACCCAACATCGCCAACATCTAAAATGAACTTATGGGTTTGCACAATTGGTGGCGGAATTTTAGGATACGCTCAATTTCCTGGAGGTGCATCTGCAACAGATGGTGTAGCTATTGACTCTAAATATATTGGTGACACAGGAACTGCTGTTTACCCTTATAACCTAGGTAGAACAGCAACTCACGAAGTTGGTCACTGGATGAATCTTCGTCACATTTGGGGAGATGCTAATTGTGGTAGTGATTTAGTAAGCGATACACCTACTCATAATACATCAAACTACGGTGTTCCTGCATATCCACACTACAGCACTTGCTCTGGTAATCAAGTAGAGATGACAATGAACTATATGGACTACACTGATGATAGAGGAATGTACATGTTTTCTAATGGTCAAAAAAGCAGAATGGCAGCTATATTTCTATCAGGAGGATCAAGAGCTGGATTCCGATTATAAGAATCTATTCGTTCAACTAATTAAAAACTCGCTAGTAAATAGCGAGTTTTTTTTATCTTTATCGTCTAAATAGTAAATTAATGATTACATCTAAAATTATCTCTAACGGAATCTTAAGAGCACTACTAATTCTGGCAGGCTGTGGCTTGGCATTGCTGTTTTTTTACAAAATTCAGTCTGTATTAATTTATCTTGTTGTCTCCTTAATACTCACACTTATAGGCAATCCAATTTTAGATTTTTTAAAGAATCGTCTTAAATTTAATCATACTGCCGCAACTGTGGTAACACTGCTGGTATTTGTATTGGTGATTTTTGGTTTCATTATGATGTTCGTACCACTTATTCTATCTCAAGGCGAAAATTTATCACTTTTGAATACCAAGTCAATCGAAAAAAACATCACACAACTTACTGAACAAATTACATTATTTTTAGACGGCCACCAATTGGATTCAGCCACCATATTAAAAGAAGCAGACATCACATCTAAAATAAATTTTAATTTTATTCCTAATTTTCTAAATACTATTCTTAACACCGTTAGCAGTTTTGGAGTTGCATTGGGTTCCATATTATTTATAACTTTTTTCTTTTTAAAAGATAGACTCATGTTTATTGTAAGTGCTAAAAAACTAATTCCAGACAGTCACGAGGAGCAAATCTTAAATTCGTTAGATAAAATAAATAACCTACTGTCTAGATATTTCATAGGATTGTTACTGCAACTCTTTATTGTGTTTTTATTGTACTTGATCGTCCTAATTATTTTTGGAGTTGAAAACGCTCTAGTAATTGGATTTTTATGTGCTGTACTTAATATCATTCCTTATATAGGACCACTAATTGCTTCTGTTCTTGCAGCTGTATTAACAATGCTAAGTAATTTAGGAAGTGATTTTCAATCGGAGATTTTACCAACAACTATTTATGTTTTAATTGGATTTTGGTTGGTTCAAATTATTGATAACAATTTCTCTCAGCCTATTATATTTTCAAAAAGTGTTAGTTCACATCCTTTAGAGATTTTCTTGGTAATTTTAATTGCAGGCTTTCTTTTTGGGATTCTAGGAATGGTGATTGCTGTTCCTTTGTATACAATTATTAAGGTAGTTGGAAAAGAATTTTTCCCAGAAAACCAGCTAATAAAATTACTTACAAAAGACATTTAATTTTGAATATACAACTCCTAAATGCAGCAATACAAGATTTTATTAGTGCTAACATTGGCAGTTCGATAGCCAAATTAGCGCTCAAAAAGAATCCGTTTCCTGATGTAGAATGGGTTTCTGTTTTAAACCAATTAGAAGCAAAAGCACGGGCAAAAGACAAGCTACCAACCTGGTTTAACAGCTCTAACATCTTGTATCCATCAAAAATTTCAGTTGAGCAGACTTCATCAGAGCGAACGGCTGAGTACAAAGCAAATTTAGTTTCAGGTACTACATTGATTGACTTGACTGGTGGCTTTGGAGTAGACGATTTCTATTTTGCAAAAAAAGTTGACCGTGTTGCGCACTGCGAAATTAATGAATCATTATCTGCACTTGTTAAGCATAATTATGAGCAATTAAATATTAAAAACATTACTTGTTACAACGGAGATAGCTCAGAGACCTTACTACATTTAAATCAAAAATGGGATTGGATCTATATCGATCCTTCAAGAAGAAACGACGCTAAAGGAAAAGTTTTTTTACTAAAAGATTGTTTACCCAATGTCCCTGAAAATTTAGATATGTACTTTAAGTACGCTACCGCTATTTTAATAAAAACAGCGCCTCTACTAGATTTATCAGCTGGTTTATCTGAACTAAAAAATGTTAAAGCCATACATATCGTTGCTTTGGAAAACGAGGTTAAGGAGCTCTTGTGGGAACTACATAAGGACTACAGTGGTGAAACAATTATAAAAACAGTAAACATAACCAAAGGAACTATAGAGAAATTTGAATTCATTTTACATCATACTACTTCTATGCCGTCCTATAGTTTACCGCAAAGGTATTTGTACGAACCCAATAGTGCGATTATGAAATCAGGAGGTTTTGACGAAGTTAGTATGATTTATAATATCAATAAACTTCATAAACACTCTCATTTATACACATCAGATTTTCTAATTCCTTTTCCAGGACGAAAGTTTGAGGTAAAGCATGTTCTTAATTACGGAAAAGCAGAAATGAAGCATCATTTAAACGGAAAACAAGCTAATATTACAACTCGAAATTTTCCTGACACAGTCGAAAGTATTCGGAAAAAATGGAAAATAAAAGATGGAGGAAACGTGTATTGTTTTTTTACTACTGATGAAAATAACAATAAAATAGTTTTAATTTGCAACAAAATATAATCTAAAATGAAAAATATAATTACGCTTACTTTATTTTTTTTAGCAATAGCAATGAACGCTCAAGCTCCTTGTGAATACGGTACAAACATAACCGACTCCTTAGGGGTTTATAAAGTAACCAAGGAATACTTGATGAGTGAAAAAAATTTTGGTACTAATTCAAGTTATATCTTTACTACCTTAACATCTGATGATGGTTTAATGCTACTAAACCTGAACATTATCCAAAAGAGCAAAGGCTTTTTGAAAGCGAACTGCTTTGACAAAAAATCGAAACTTTTTCTACAATTAGATGATGGTAAAATAATCACCTTACTTCATATTGATCAAGACAATTGCGGAACACTTCTTAGTGATCAAAAAGGTTTTGACAATAGATTAACAATAGGAACATTTATGTTTTTAAAAGGTACTATTGAAGATTTAAAAAGTTCGCCCGTATCGCTAATGCGAATTAAGTTTGCAACTGAAATAGAGGATTTTGTTATTAAAAAAGAAATAAAATCAGAAATGGATGGAGCGATTTTTTATCCCGAGAAATATTTTATGAACTATTTAAAATGCGTTGAGTAACGGACTAGTTACATTCCCATTTTTCATTAGAAACAGCATCCGTTAAGCCTGCTTTTAAATTGTAGTGCCACCATTCTGAATCAAAAGAATTGAACTGCTTAGCGATCATTATCTTTTTTAATAATTTGCGATTGTCTTTTACTTTTTGAGGGAGTCTTGCATAAGCATGGCTGGCCTCAATGCCAAAAAAGTCGAATTTTGTCCCCATATCAAGCTCATTTCCGTTTATGTCGACCAAAGTAATATCGATGGCACCTCCTCTATTGTGTATCGAACCCTTTGCAGGATCTGCAACATATTTTGGATTTGAAACAATCTCCCACATTTTTTTCTGAATATCCAGCGGACGATAGCAGTCGAACAACTTAATGCGTAGACCTTGCTTCATAAACTCATTATTCGCCAATATCAGCGCCTTTACTGTTTTAAGTCTTAAAAAACATTCAGCACAATCATACACTTTTGCATTCAAAAAATTATCTGAACTCGCATATTTCATATCATAAACAAAATCAGTGCTATACTCCTTCAAATTAACAAATGTAGTATCACTGCTAATGCTAGTTCCTATTTCCTTAATTCCTACCTGAGCTTTACAAAAAAAGCTAAACAAACAGAAAATACTTAATGTAATTAATTTCAAAATGGATTGCATAAATAGATTTTTTATAAAAATAGCACAAATTGTAACAGTAACCGAAAAATATACCGCTTTCATTACTTACAACCTGAGCTAAATAGCCAGAATTCAGCAAACCTTTGGTGATTATACTAGCAGCGAACTAACTTAAGATTGACCAAATCTAGAGAAAAAAGAAACACTCCTTTATAACCTTGCCCAAAATTACACTTGAAAGCAAAGCATTTCAAAAAGAAATAGCCCAATCCCTACTAACCTATACTTCGAGTGCTTATAAAATATATGCTAACAAGTTGTCAAAGTAATACTATATAATTTGTTGTCAAAAACGGGGATCCAATAAATTGGTATGTCACAACTCTCCCAAAAAAAGATCGCTATCCAACGTGTTTTAGAAGAATTTATAGTAAATGCTAAAAAATTCAACCAAATTAGTTTAGTACTAATTGGATGGGATTTGGTACAAAACACCATAAAAATCAACTGCTCTGACAATGAAATTGTCTTAAAAGAAAAATTATTTTAAAAAATGGCCTGCAAAATGTGGAAAACCGTATTCATGTCATTAACGGATTAGTTACTTTTGAATCCGAACCAAATAAAGGTTTTCGAGCGAAAATTTCATTACCAAAATAACAGAATATGTTTAAAAAAGTCCTGATAGCTGACGATATTGATTTTAATGATTTAGGCGCAGCGCAAATACTTAAGCAGCTAAACGTTGAAGAAGTGCAATATTCAAAATATTGCGACGAAGCGCTACTCAAAATAAGAAAAGCAGCAAGAGACAAACAGCCATATCAATTATTAATTTCTGATCTTTCCTTTAAAGCTGACCATAATAAAAACCAACTCAACTCGGGCGAGGAGTTGATACAAGCTGTTAGAGCAATAGATCCTGATATTAAAATTATCGTTTTTTCTATAGAAGATCGGTTCCATCGTATTAAGCTCTTGTTCGAAGATCTAGAAGTGAATGGCTATGTTCTTAAAGGGCGTAACACAATGTACGACTTAAAAATTGCGATTGAAAAAGCATTCAATAACGAATCAAAAAATATTTCTGCTGAATTACAGCACTTATTTCAAGATAAAACAACTAGCGAAATAAACGATTACGACATTCTTTTAATCAAAAATTTATCTATCGGAATTTCACAGGAAAGCATGGAAATCGTACTTAAGGAAGCTGGAATATCTCCTAATAGCAAAAGCTCAATAGAAAAGCACATCAATAAGCTTAAAATATACTTCAAAGCCAACAATGTAGTGCACTTGGTATCCATAGCAAAAGATCTAGGAATTATTTAAAACAATTCGAAAACTTCTTCATCAACGAGCTTATTTCGCTCATAATAATTTGTAATTACTATCTTCTTTTGTTTTTGGGCGTAACCCCGTTGCTCAACTGTCGTTTACATCTCATACAATTACTAGCAACGCGGTCGAGCACTACGCTATATCTTTTTATTTTAGTTACTTCCTAGGGTCGTAACCTAAAATAAAAAGGATGCCGCTTTGATCTCTTACGCAAAAAATTAAAATCGGTACAGCCTGTGCGATTATTAACCCACAATTCGAATCAATCAATTTCCAGTATTTACTAGAGTACCGTTTCCTTCAAAGTTCGTTTTTTCTATCAGCGAGGTTTTAAAATAATCCTAACTGCTTTAAGTCGTAGTACTTAAAAAAGACAAAACTGCAACAATCCTGAGGCTAAACTAGTGGGATCAATAACCCTAGCCAAGATAGGTTACAACAAGTATTTTAGCAACTTCTTACCACTCTCCCCTAAAGTTGTAATTACTGTATTTGTTTATATTGTGGTATGTAGAGAACAATAGTATTATTTTGAACTGTCTTTCTTAAGTATGCCTAAAATCACTCACACTAGTAATTTATTTAAAAATATTTTTTTGTTAGAGCTCCCGCAAACAACTAACTTTGAAAGCAAAGTACACCTTAAAATTCAATTATTAAAAATGAAAAAGCTTTTTCTTTTTCTCCTCATCTCCTATTCCTCCCTAGCTCAAACTACGGTCCTATCCTGGAATATCGAAAATCTTGGAAAATCAAAGTCTAATAGCGAATTAGCTTTCATGGCCAAAACTATTACAGCCTTTGATATAATCGCTATTCAAGAAGTCGTAGCAGGTTACGGCGGCGCACAAGCAGTTGCAAGACTAGTAGAGGAATTAAACAGAAAAGAAAATAGTTGGGATTACGTAATTAGTGACCCAACCTCCAGCTCAGCTTATAAAACAGAGCGATATGCATTCCTATGGAAAAAAAACAAAATCAAAAAAATAGGTCGCGCCTGGCTCGAGAAAAAATACAATCAGGAGATTGATCGTGAACCTTTTTTATGCACATTTGAATACAACAAAAAGCAATTTACGCTAGTTAACTTTCATGCCATTACAAAAAATAGGCAGCCCGAAACAGAGATAAAATACTTTAAGTTTTTACCTCTTGAGTACCCTGATCTTAATTTAATTTTTGCCGGTGATTTTAATTGCCCACAATCTCACAACGTGTTTAACCCGTTAAAAAAAATGGGATATCAACCTGTATTTACAAATCAAAAAACTTCATTAAAAAAAGAATGCGATCTAACTGATTGTTTAGCCTCCGAATTTGATAACATATACTATAATACAGCAAGAATTACAGTTACAAGATTTGGAGTACTTTCATTTTATAATGAATTCGACTCCTTAAAACAGGCTCGCACCATTTCTGATCACATTCCAATTTGGATGAACTTCTCGATAAAATAAATTAAGTTAAATTTTACTTCAATTAAAACTATCGATGGGTAAATGCAAAATAGCTATCGATATGCATAAAAGTCTTTTAAACAAAAAACTACTCAAAAGAGTGGTTTTTGTGAAGGCAAATCGTTGCAAACCTTCGACCGTCCCGATTAAAAGATCGGGATGCACTATTCAGTAATGATAATAAACAAAAAAACTACTCAAAAGAGTGGTTTTTGTGAAGGCAGAAGGATTCGAACCTTCGACAGTCCCGATTAAAGATCGGGATGCTCTATTAAGCTAACTATGAATTGAATTTTGCTATTAATTTTTTGAATCTTTATTCTATAAATCCAGTACTAAAAGAAATGATAGAAATTTTAAAAATTAGCAAACACATCACTTTTTATAATGATCACCATACATTTGCTAGGTTTTTAAAGTTTGAAAACATTCCTATCGATGCTATTAGTGAAATGTTAGGTCATACCGATATTAGAACCACTCAGGCTTATTTAAACAAGCTACCCAACAAAAAGCTTGACAAAATTATTGATGATGTATTTGAAAATTCAAAATATTTTTAAAATAATATTATTGATAATCGAATTTAAAATAAACACTTACGCTAAATCAATTAATTTATAACTAGTACCTCTTCCTGCTCCTTCTTGTACTAAAATCCCTTTAAATATTAAATCTTGCAAATCCCTTAACGCAGTATCAGTAGAAACGCCTGTTATCTTTGCGTATTTAGAAACGGTCAGTTTTCCAAAAAAAGTATCAAGTAACATTTGAGTAACCTTCTGTTGGCGATGATTAAAATCAATATTATGATTAATTTCCCAAAATTGTGCACGTTTTAAGGTCATGGCAATAGTTTGGTCTGTTTGCTTCATAGAACGTAACAAACAATTCAAAAACCAGTCTAACCAATCTGTAATATCCAAATCTCCTTTTTGCGTTTTTTCTAAGATGCTATAATATGTTTTACGCTCAATTTGAATTTGTGCTGACATGGAGTAAAAACGCTTCTTACTTTGATCCGCTCGTGCTAACTGCATATCCGTAATTGCTCTAGTAATACGACCGTTCCCATCATCAAAAGGATGTATGGTAACAAACCATAAATGAGCAAAAGCCGCTTTCAATACTGGATCAAGTGATTGTTCATCATTAAACCAATTAAAAAAGACATCCATTTCATGGGGTACTTTATCAGCTACCGGTGCTTCAAAATGAACTATTTCTCTACCCATTGCACCCGAAGTTACTTGCATCACACCATCACGCCAGTCTGCAGTTTTGATTTTATACATTCTGCTTCTACCTGTAGGGAAAAGGGCTGCATGCCATCCAAATAAACGCTCCTCGTCTAGCGGTTCTTCATAACGTTGTGTAGCATCTAGCAACATTTCGACAACACCATCTACATCGCGATCTGCTGGAACAGCAGCTGCGATCTCAATGCCTAGTCGTTTTGCTATTGAAGATCGTACTTGGTCATGGTTGAGTTGCTCCCCTTCAATCTCGCTTGATTTAATTACATCAAGAGTCAGTGTTTGAAGCACCGTTTCTTCTTGTAGACGAAAGCCAAGACCTTGCATAACACCTAGTATAATGCCCTGCTGGTGCCTTACTTTCCCAAGTAATGGCGTAATGATAGCTGCGTCCCAGGTAAAATTTGGCCACTCTTTTTTTTGATAAATATACATAGTACCGCATTTTTGCGGTAAATATAGTGTTTAATTACCGCATGAAAGTAATTTTGCGGTGTAAATAAGTTTAATACGTCGCAAAAACGCGGTGATTAAGTTGCTTTTTCAACGCATCCCGTTTAGAGATACAGTGGATTTGAATGGTCAATTTGAACTGAGATTTGTAACTTTCCGCATGTTAGCTGAATGATACCACAACACTTTGTACACGGATTACAAATGCGCGAAATTGGGTTTATTTTAGATTATTGAGGCACTGTGTGGACACGGATTATAAATCGGCGCGATCGGCTCTAATTTCGTACTCCAATTTAATTTTTTATTTTATTACTGTTTTTCTAAAAAATCTTTACAAATTTCTCCTAATCTATTTAATAATTCGCTACTTATCATACTCAATTGGTTTGTGTGGATTAGTAATTTAGTCGGTTTTTCTAAATCATCATAATGAACATTGATGTATTTTTTATTTAGTCCATTTGAAATCTTTTTCGATTCTTCTTCGTGAAATTTCATTCGGAAAAGCTTCTCTAAATCAATATCAAAATCTCGAACATAATGACCTACAGCAACAATAGTTATTGGGAATTCATTGAAAAATGGTTTTTGGAACAACTCTTTTCTTTTATCTATACTTTCCCTTCTGCTTTTTTTAGGAACATTTTTACTATAGCTCCCTGTAATCTGATTAAGCTCTGTAATAAAAGCATGTTGATGAAAATTAATTAATTCACTTGATAGATCATTGAAATAAATTGTATCAATAATTTTTTGATAGTTATACCACGTTTTACTGGTCCCACCTTTTCCTCTAATTATTTCACCGCTCTCATTTCGACTTTCGATAGTTTTTTTTTGTCCTTGGTATGGATATAAAGGATTATATATTGGAACATAATCTCTATTGAACCAATTATCAACATCAGAAAACTGTACTTTGTTATTACAATTATTTTCCCAATCATTTGCGTTATTGATAATCTCTCTTCTATGTTGATCTGAAGCAATTAATAAGTTTATAGCCGCCTCTTTTCCAACAAAAAGGATTTTAGCGTTAGGATTTCCACTTCCCAAAAAAAAGTCTTTAGATTTAGCAAATTGGATAACATCTTTAAATTTTGAAGTATAGATTACTGGATTCATTATATTTCTTGATATTAGTTTTTTTTTATAATAATACTTACGCCATCATCCCCTTCACAAAAATCTCAACAAACTCTTTCATTTTAGCGATTATCCGATCACCGATTGTTCTGGCTTGCAGGATACTGGGTCTGTTGTCTAAGCACTGAAAAACTTCATCTTTTATGGGTTCTCGACCGCTGTAGATGTATGCATCAATTAAGGATTTGAATTGTGCTTTATCCAAATGTTCTTCCTCACAAAGTTTGCCTAATGCCAAGACTTTTTGATCTTGCCAGTATTTTTCAAATTCATCTTCAATAGAATCACCGTCTTTGATGTTGGGCATATTCTCATCAATGAATTTTTGGATTAAATCTCTTTTGCTTCGCAACTGAATATCTCCTCCCAATAAATCAATAATGGCTTTCTTTTGTGCTGCAGCTGCCGTTGGTGTTTTCTCCCCTTTTAGTTGCGCTAACAATTTCAAGATATAGGCCACGTTGATTTGGTCAGTGTGGATTAATTCTAATTCAAAATCAATGTCATCCAGAATCGATGTCTTTTTCTTTTCATTATCCTGCTTCACCTTTTGGTAGATGTCTAGATACTTGGCTTTGTAGTCCTCGTATTCTTGCTCATCAATACCTAAATCTTCCCAGTCAAAATCAGTGTAGGATTGCAATACATTCATGGCTCGCATCAACTTTCTGAACGCTTGTACAAATTGCGCATCTTCTTCTTCGTTTTTTAAATCATTTACGCTTTGATAGGTGGGTGTAATTTCTCTTAAAAGCTTTAAAGCTTCATCAAACTTCTCCGCAATGGCCTCATAATCGGGCATGGTCACTACTTCAATAGCTTCTTTATTCGAAAATAAAGTAATGGCATCATCAGTCGCTTTTTTAAGGTTTCTAAAAGCCAAAATGTTTCCTTGTGACTTCTGTTCTCCTAATATCCTGTTGGTTCTAGAATACGCTTGAATCAATCCGTGTTGCTTCAAGTTTTTATCTACATACAGCGTATTTACTTTTTTAGCATCAAAACCGGTAAGCATCATATTAACTACAATCACGATATCCAAACGGTCTTTCTCGTGGTTGAAGTTTTCTTTTTCTCGATCCTTTAACCGTTGGCTAATGTTTTTGAAGTAATTCTCAAACTGTTGGCTGTCCTTGGTCGAAAAACTGGTATTGTACATTTTGTTGTAATCACCAATGTATTTTTCTAGCTTATCTCTGGTGTGTTTGGATTGATAGGTCGCTGGCTGTTCTGCTAAAACATCAAAGTCAACCTCGTCACTTGGTAGATAATCTTGTGCTTCTTCTGAATCTTCATTGGTGCCGTAGGTAAAGATAGTAGCAATGCGCAAATCGTGTGCTCCAGCTTCTTTCTTTTGTTGAAAAAGGTCGTAATACTGAATCACATTATCAATACTACTGACTGCTAACAGCGCTGAGTAGTCTTTATTAAACGTTTTTTGATCGTGATACGCAATGATGTAATCTACAATTTTATTGATTCTCTTTTCAGAATCCAGTACTTCTTGTTTGTCAATATCCTCTACTTCTATGTCGATAAAAGCATTGCTCTTATTCTTGTATTTCCCCACATATTCAATCCCAAAACGCAAAACATTTTGATCCCGAATCGCATCTGTAATGACGTATTTGTGCAAGCAGTTGCCAAACAAATCTTTGGTGGTGCGTTTTCCTAAATCATTCTTGGAAGCGTTTTCGGCAAAGATGGGTGTTCCAGTAAATCCTATTAATTGACTTTTCTCAAAGAATTTGGTAATGCGGTCGTGTGTTTCTCCAAATTGCGAACGGTGACATTCATCAAAAATAAAAACGATTTTCTTGTGTCGTAACCCTTCTATTTTGCCCGAAAACCGTTCTGAAATAGCATTGTTTAATTTTTGTATGGTCGTCAAGACTAGCTTGGTATTGTCAGTCAATTGCCTTACTAACGATTGGGTGTTATTGGTAACATCAACACTGTCTTTTTTGAACGCGTTGAACTCATTCAT